>JABWCM010000376.1 GCA_013360285.1 Myxococcales bacterium | reverse complement strand
CCTCCGGTGGGCCTCAGTCGGCAGGCCCGCCTCGCTACGGCCACTGTCTCGCTCGCCGTTATTTTTTTCTCAAACACCCTCTGAGAGGGTCAGCGGAAAAGATAAGTGAACCCTGTTCGGCTAATTTAAGCTGCCTTGTCTATGGCCGTCGGTGCGGCATGTGGTCAATATTGCCTCACCTTTTTCCTGGTCCATTTGGCGAAAAATCCACGCTCAAGGGCGGGTCCGGTTTTTTCACCGAGCCGATGAGGGACCCCGCTCTCCCTGAAAACCAACGACACAGCTTGTCATGATGTGGCGTAATTATTGCGAGTGGCTTTGCATTGCGCCAAATCGTAATCATGGGTAGAAATACGAGCCGTTGGTGGCGGTTTTGGGCCATTCGGCCCGTATCGCAGTTTACCGTTTTTGTGCGGGCCGTTGTTCGATGGGAACAACTTTTTGTCGCTCGAAAACACAATCTACCATCTGTTGTGGCGTACATTGGTACGCTGGGATTACAACACGGCTATCTTGTTCAGAAAATAGCAAAATTAGGTGTCCGAAAGGTGCAGCATGGTCAAGTATCGTCGAATTTTATTAAAATTGTCCGGTGAAGCGCTGATCGGAACAGATAGCTATGGCATTCACCTGCCGACTCTCCAAGCGATTGCCCAAGAGGTGAAGTCCGTCGCCGACCTTGGTGTTGAGATTGCGATCGTAATAGGGGGCGGCAATATTTTTAGGGGTGTCGCGGCTAGCGCACAGGGAATGGACCGTGCCAACGCGGACTACATGGGCATGATAGCCACCGTTATCAACTCCCTGGCTTTGCAGGATGCGCTGGAAAAAGTCGGTGTCAGTACCCGTGTTCAAACAGCAATTGAAATGCGTGAAGTTGCCGAAGTGTATATTCGAAGACGTGCCATCCGGCACTTGGAAAAACGTCGGGTAGTTATTTTTGCAGGTGGGACGGGAAATCCTTATTTTACAACAGATACAACGGCCGCGTTACGGGCAATGGAAATTCATGCCGATGTCATTTTCAAAGCCACGAAGGTAGATGGGATTTACGACAAAGATCCTGCGGTATTTTCAGATGCCCAGTTTTTGTCGGACATTCGTTATCTGGATGTTCTGCAGAAACAACTTGCGGTCATGGACTCAACCGCTATTTCATTGTGCATGGATAACCACATGCCGATTTTAGTGTTTAACTTAAGGAAGTGGGGAAATATCGAGAAAGCCGTGCGTGGAGAAAACGTAGGCACTCTAGTGCATGGTGATTTGCGGTAACGAGGATGCTGGTACAACGGTATGTGGTATTTTTAGGGGAATTTGAGGCGAGCCGGATTTTCGCCGAATCGTTCGGAAAATTCATCCAAACAGCAACACACCTAGGTGGCTGGTGTTTTTTAGGGGAATTGTTCCTGAGTCATATCGGGAATATGGCGCAGGGATTTTTACGGGCGAGACGGCCAAAGGCCGCCAGGACAAAAATTTCATCAAAAAACACCAGCCACCTAGGGTTTCGTGTCGAAAAGCGTTGAACAAGCTCAATCTGTTTGAGCAAGGAGGAACGAGTTATGTTTAAGGAAATAGTGGAAGATGCCCGGCAGGGCATGGAGAAAGTGATAGAGATTCTGAACCAAAATCTCGGTCGTATGCGTACAGGGCGGGCAAATTTGGCGATACTGGAAAGTGTCCGTGTAGAGTATTATGGAACTCCCAGTCCGCTGAATCAGGTCGCCGCGCTTACGGTCGCAGACGCACGTATGATTACTGTGAAACCTTGGGACAAAAGTCTGCTCGGAGCCATCGAAAAAGCCATTGTGATTGCGAATATTGGAATTACTCCAGCCAACGATGGAGAAATCATTCGATTACCGATTCCTCCGTTGACTCAGGAACGACGAAATGACTTATGTAAGCAGGCGCGTAAGCAGGGCGAAGAAGCGCGTGTAGCAATCCGGAGTTTACGTCGGGACGCAAACGAATTGGTGAAAAGCCTTCAGGGGACGTCCGAAGATGAAGAGCAGCGAACGCTCAAACAAATTCAAGAAATGACCGACAAATTCGTTTCCCAAACCGAGGCAATTGTAACGGCTAAGGAAAAAGAGATCAACGAGGCTTAGATAACGATGGCGTCGCTGCGGCGACTAATTGCAAAAACTTGAGTTTTCGAACCCGGTGTTTACTGAGCCTCCGCCCAAAAGTAAGTTAAGAAGACTAAGTAACCCGTTGCACGTCATCGTGCCGAAACAAGTACCTGTGGATGCCCCACAAAGTTGTGGTGCCAAGGCGCATAGTTCGGCGGGTATGGGGCTGCAGGTACACAATCCGAAGGCCCCGCCAGGCAAACCTGGGATTCCGCCACTTGGAACCCCACCTCCCCCAAAAATGTCGAAAATCGACACACATTTGCTGCCACTGGCTGCGTTGCAGAATGCGCTCACGTCGTCGCACGCGCCGGTGATGTCGTAGCACAATCCTGTGGATGGGTCGCAGGCCAACGTAAACTGTGTCCCGGTCGGACAATCGGCGTCCGATTTGCAATTGCCGGTCGGAATTGCGTTGCCGGAGCATAGGTAAGTTGTCTCGTTACAGGTTCCCGATTGGCAATCCGAATCTTGGATGCATTGGACACATGCTTTTTCGCCGTTGATTTCCGCACATGCCGGATACGGTGGGGCACATGCGGAACAAATGTCTCCCGTGCAAATCGACTGTGCGGGGTCGCAGAATTCTCCGGCGCTGCATTGCGACGAGTTGATACACTCCACGCAGAGTTGTTTTTGTGGATGGCAATAGGCAGTCGGGGGAGCGCAGCTACCGCAGCCCTGCGTTCCGGTCCCCTCACATTTGTGGGTTTCAGGGTTACAGGTCGCAGGCGCTTTGCAGTGGGTTGAGTTTAGGCACTCCACACATTGACCTTCAAAACAATAGGCGTTTGGAGCCGTACAGTTTTGACATTCATTCGGCTCTTCGCACTGGGTGCCGTAACAGCATTTTGCAGTTGTTGGTTTGCAGACTTTGTTCCCCTCTACTTCGGCGCAGGTCCCGCCTGTCTCGCAACTGTCGGAGGGGCCGCAACGTGGCATACATCGTTTGTCATTGGGGGCAAAAGTCACGCATAATGCAGCATTTCCGCAATGTTCGTCCTTTGTGCAGGACTGGCACAAGTCCAGTTGTGCAATGCAGTTTCCGGTGGACAAATCGCACACTTGTTTGGATGGGCATCCATTTTGGATGCAGTCGAGTTCGCAAGTGTAACCTCCCGGAACACAACGTGGTCCCGCCCCCTGCACGTTGAAACATTTGTAGCCGGACGGGCAGTCGCCGTTGGTTACGCATTCATTGAGGCAGTACGTGCCGCCGCCCAAACCCGTGCATTTACCGGTACTGCAGCCGTCGTCGTTGGCGCAGGTAGCGCAGGTGTTCCCGTTTCCTTGTCCACCGGTATCCTCGTCGGGCACACATTCACCGCTTGTTGTGTCACACACGAGGCCATCAGAGCATCCGGTCACGTTGCAGTCTTGTGAGCCGGCATCCTCATCGGAAATGGGGGTGCAGGAATTGGTTTTGATGTCGCAGATTTCCCCGGGGCAATCGGTGTCCGATGAACAAGGCGCTTTGCAGATTCCGCTTATGCAAAGGAGGTTTCCGCCACAATCGGTGTCTTTTAAGCAATTTTTGTTGAGACAATCGGTGCCGGAACACGGTCCATCGCCGATGGCTTCGCAGAAATGGTTGAGGCAAAATGAATCAGATGGGCATGCTGGGCAATCTGTACAGTCGCACTCTTTGTCCACACAAAACAAAGCCCCATCGGCGTTTTCGACACAGGTCTGTGATTCAGGACAATCGGCCGCGATATTGCAGCCGATAGGTCCGCTGGACGAATTGTTGTCACCGCATGTTACCAACGTTGTGCACAGACTCAAAGTTACCCCAAGTACACCAAGAATCGTGTGTTTGTTTCGCAAATCGAACCGTTTTAGACCAGACATGTGTTGCCTCCAACCAATTCTGCATGCATCATACTGGTCCACACTCTCTAGTTCAATGAGAGGCCACCCTTAAGATCATTTTTACCGAAATGATGGGCCTCGGTGTTTTTGCTATCCAAGCCGGGTTTGTGCTATACAGACAGCCTGTTTTTCAGTTGCGACATGAACTCGGAGATTTGGTATGAAAGTGGCTCAAAACAGTGTGTTGTTCCTGTTTTTGATGTGGTTTCTGCTTGGTGCTTGTGGCGGGGACGACAATCACGAACCTTGGCCATCCATGGAGAAGGGGGGGACGGATGAATTGACACCGCTGGGTTCATTTGGAGGTAAGGGTGAGCTTGTTGTGACAACAGGCGGAAAACCACCCGTAAAGCCGGCAGCTCCCAATGGCAACAATACAGCCGACGCCGGTGCCGACAGCAATTAAGCTAAATTAGCTGATTTATTGTTATATTACTCAGATTGTACGCTGCTTCCAGCCGGCTAGGTAGGCTTATCAAGGTTGGTCTGTCATTCCTCGGTCTGGGAATCTTCTTGCGGTTCTGCGGGATCTTTTTCCTCGGTTCCAGTTTCATTTTCTTCGCCGTACAACTCCTCAAGATTTTCCTCTTCGTCGAACAGGATTTCTGTGTCGTCCACCGCGGGACCGGAGCCTGGCGTTTGCTCACTGGTGACACCTGTATTTTCGCGAGTCATGAACTTATTGGGAAGAGCCGTGCTGAGTGGTTCGACGTAAGTAATTAAGATAAGCGCAAAGATAAGCAATCCAATAAACGGAACAACCGACCGATATACCGAAAACACAGGCTTCTCAAATTGAAAACTGGAGATGAACAGATTCATGCCCACAGGTGGGGTCATATACCCAATTTCAAGATTCGCGAGAAAAATAACTCCCAAATGGGCTGGATGAACATCAAACGCGAGAGCCAATGGAATAATGAGTGGTAAGACGGCCACGATTGCGGAAAAGATGTCCATCAGACACCCAATAATTAGCAAAAACAGATTCAGGGCGAGCAAAAACATCCATCGTTCTGTAATGAGCGTGCTCATTGCGGAGAGGATTTTTTGCGGGATTTCTGCGTGGGTCAGAAAGTTGTTCATGCCCAAGATGACGGCGAGAATGACGCAAATTGCCCCTACCAGCATCATGGACTCGCTCAGAATTTTCGGAAGTTCTCTTCCAATACGAATGTCTCTGTATACAAACACTTCCAAAACAAACACATACACGGCTGTTAGCGACGCGATTTCGTTGATTCCGACTTTTCCCGTTTGCAGTAACATCAGCACTGCCACAGGAAGCAAAAGTTCCCCCCAAGCCCCTCGAATTGCGGACACTGCACGACGTATTTGGAACGGTGCGCGGTCAATATTGTGTGGCAGCCCAGTCCAGAAAGCGTACATGCAAAGTACCAAAACCATGATCAGTCCAGGGA
>JABWCM010000113.1 GCA_013360285.1 Myxococcales bacterium | reverse complement strand
ACTGAGGAATATCGGGAATATTCCGCAAGGACGGGACTGGACAAGGCAGCCTAAATTAGCCGAACAGGATTCACTCATCTATTTCCGCTGACCCTCTCTATGGCTTGGTCTCGGTATACGGCTGCTCGGCCTTAAATAACTCCAAACGGGTTTCAATAGCCTGAGCCAGCTTCGAATTCCCCCCTTGCTTGGCTATCTCAATGGCTCGCAGAGCCCGTGCTTGTGCTTCGGCATAACGGCCAGATCGCGCCAAGGCTACGGCCAATGTTTCCAACGTAAAGGGATTCTGTGAACCGGTCAGTGCAACCGCTTTTTCGGCAAGTTTGAGCGCCTGCTCCGGATTTCTCAGCGACGGATCCGCATGAGTGGCCCGAATCCACGCCAGTCGGTTCATGGTTTCAATATCGTCAGGGAGTCGTTTATGCAGGTCTTCAATGGTTGTGACCATTTCTTTGTCCCGACGGGTTACCGAATAGGTCATCGCCAAGTCATTCCATGCCGAATAGTTGTCTGGGTCGGCAATAATTGCCGCACGAAATGACTCCAGGGCGAGTTCGAACCGGTTTTGTTGAGCATAGGCCACACCCAACGTACGGTGGAGTTCCCCATCTTTGGGATTGTGTCGAACTGCTTCTTGTAACGCTTTGGTCGCACCTTCCAGGTCACCCTTGCCGCCTAATGCTTTGCCAAGTGCACCGTACAATGCCGCGTGTTTATTGTATTTTTGAATCGCTGTTTGAGCGATCATAATCGCTTTGTCAAACTCTTCGGATTCCGTCAAAACGTCCGCCAACACGGCTTCTGCATCACCGTTTTGCGGCATTAACGACACCGCACCGCTCGCAATGGTGACGGCTTCTTGCAATCGGTCTTGCGCGACAAGGGCTTTGACGATGCGCAGTTTGGGAGCCGCCAGTTCCGGCTTGATACGGGCAGCCGCGTCATACGATTGTAATGCACGCACCGAATCGTCATCGTCCAGGTAACGGTCGCCTTCGGCCATCAACGTTTCGTAACTATCCCCCCCGAGTTTTTCGGATTGGTTCAACAGTTCTTGAGCTTCCGCCTGCTTTCCGAGTTCGAGCAACACTTTTGCGCGGGTTGCTTGCATGGTGGCGATTTCTTGCCGTATTCGCTCAGCATCCGAGCTGTTTTTCGCCGCGGCGACTTCTGCTTCCATTTGTTGAATCGCCATTCCCAAATAACGTGCATCATCTTCGGCCGAACGATATTCGAACTCGTCGGCCAAGGTTTTATAACTCCAATTTTGTGCCTCGCCGACCCATCGGCCGGAAAACGGCGCTCCGTGTCGTTTCCGCGCGCTGCCTTCCAACGGGAGGGCGCCAACATCAGCAATCAGTTGGTCAACCTGTGTTTTACCGCGATAGATGGCCGATATCTCCCCCTTTGAGTTCAGTAACATACTGAACGGCACTCCCGATGGCTGCCGCAATTCAAAGATGATGTCCTGAACTAACTCCAACTTGTCCAAAATGATTGCGTTTGCGAATCCGCTTTGGTACGGCCAGTTCAAAGCTTGGATAGTTTCATTGGCTTCCTTGGGGCCGGTTGGGGCACCGTCGCCAATTCCGTCGACCGACAACGCCAAAATATCGAATCCCGCTTGATCTACACGCGATTTTTCTGCCACAAGAGTTTTCATTTCGTCCAGGCAAGGTGCACACCAACTTGCCCAGAACAACAACAGCGTGGGGCGGCTCACCGTGTCAATACGCCGTTTCCCAGAAGCAACGTCGTCTATTTCCAGAATGGGCGTCGGAAACGGTCGAAACAAGAATATTCGGGCCTTGGATTCAACCGGAAGATCTTCTTGCGGCTCGGGAAGGAGCGGTAATACCTCCGGCTGCGTCCAAGTAGTTACTTTGTTGTCCGATTCTGTAATTTTGTAGAATCGGTCGGATTCCAACGCCCCAAATTGTTGTGTTTCGCCGCTCGGCCAACGAATTTCCAATCGTTGGATCTGACTTGCCGTTCCCAAACCGACGTGAATCCATGCCGAGGGCTGCGATAAAAACGCGTCGGAAGCAACTCTGGTTGCCACAAAGGGTTTGTCTTTCCCTTCAACAAATACGGAAACCCGCGCACCGATGGCGTCCCGATTGGATGTAGTCCCGGTGAGTTTCACGGCGACAAAATGGTGATCTGGCCCCCGTACCAATTCGTTGCGCATGAGACGAATTCGCGGCGCAGTACGATTGGAAAACAGCAGGTCCAAATCCCCGTCGAAATCCCAGTCAATTGTTGTCAGACCGCGCCCATCGTCTGGAAAATCGAGTCCCGATATCGCCGACACATTTACAAACTGACCGGATCTGTCGTTTATGTGAACACAGTTTTGTTCGCCACCGCTAAACGAATTTCCGGCCCGCAACAGACGATCCAATGCGGTTGTTCCCACCATATCTGATGGTCGGGCTTCTTTCTTGGTAGGGTCATCCATGCTTCG
This sequence comes from Myxococcales bacterium, assembly GCA_013360285.1. Taxonomy (GTDB): domain Bacteria; phylum Myxococcota_A; class UBA9042; order JABWCM01; family JABWCM01; genus JABWCM01. The sequence goes on along the minus strand of JABWCM010000113.1, from coordinate 17,445 downwards.
CGACACGACCTGTCGCCAATAGAAACTTCAAAGGTCATGTGGAATCGGATTGGTGATATATCCGTTGGCCACCACAATGTCTCGGAAGCCATCGTTGTTGATGTCTACGAGTCGGGAACTCCATGCCCACCGGCCAAAATTGGCATTGGCCAAAAGACTCACGTCTTCAAAGGTTCCGTTTCCGAGGTTACGAAACAAGCTGTTTCCGCGTGCAGTTCGTTGTAATTCTTGAACAATCTCGTCGTTTTTTCCGGTCGCAAATCGTCTTTGAAAAGCCACACGGTTTCCTGCTGCGGAAAACATGTTGCCGACATACAGGTCCATCAACCCGTCGCCGTCGATGTCGCCAAAAGACACACTCATGCCGCTCGCGATGTCTTCGACGCCGGCTTCCGCGGCGACGTCGGAAAATCGTCCGTTGTCGTTTCGATATAAGTTGTTGCGCCCGTAGTCATTCGCAACGTACAAATCCAAATCTCCGTCGTTATCGATATCTTCAAACGCTGCGGCGAAACTGAATCGAGTATTATTATGTTCAAGGCCGAATTCTTCGGTTGCATCGCGAAATTGAAAATTTCCGTCGTTTAGCATCAGCAGATTGCGGCCACCGTTGTTTGCATCGCGGTAAGACTGCGGAGTAGGCAACGCGGAACTGTCTGTCCGATCCCGAACCGGTTCATAGGCACACACGTAAACGTCGAGATCACGGTCATTATCGATGTCGGCAGCGGTGACACAGCTTGGTGATGCCACTTTGTCGATAACCGATCTGGCTTCAAAAACCGCGTTTCCAACGTTTTCCTGCACGACGATGTTGTGTTCCATGGCAACCACCAGATCGGAATCTCCGTCGTTGTCGAGATCCACAAATAGGGCTGCTTGGGTCGGATTGAGCCAGTCCACTTTGGACTTTGGTCCTGATTCGACCAATGTTCCGTCTTTTTGGGTTAATAGGAGCAAATTGGGTAATCCGCCTGCATCTGGAATATAAATATCCTCCAATTCGTCTCCGTTTACGTCCGCAACCGAAACCCCATGGAGCCCAACACGTGACATTCGTTCTGCTTGAGTAATACGGGATTGCCAGTGAGTCAGGCCGCGGAGAACCCGGTCGCGATAAGATGGCACATTTTTCATTGCCGCTTTGGTCACATCGACAAACTGCTTGGCGCCCGCCGGATGGAGCGCTTCTTCATGCCGTTCAACGCCGATCCACAATAGACGGGGAAAATCTTCATTTTTTGTTTTGTCGGGATAACGCCACTCCGCACGCCAAAGGCCGTTCAACTGGAAGGACTGCTGCGGATCGATGTTGGACAATTCGACGTAGGACCGGGTTGTAAACGAATCCTGATTTAGTTCAACATTATATAACTTAACGCCTACCTGAATGTTGCTTCCCGAGCCAAGGGCATCCCGAACAAATTCCAGGGCCTCGGTTAGTCCTTCCGCACCCTGAACAACACTTGTTTCGCCCTTTTTGGGAGCAAGGAGGTTTTGCGGCCGACGAATCAGATATTGCGAGTCCAGCGGAATTGTATCGTGGGGTTCTACACGAAGCCAGGTTCCAGTGAAATCTTTGGTAACATAAGGTTCCAGATAGTCGGGGCGTACCTGGGTTTTTTTCAATAAATACAAGATTTTTTTAAGCTGCGTTTTGGCCGATTCCGCCAATACTTCGGAATCCCACCCGTCTTCGTTTGCCGGGTCCATGAATTGAGTCGCCACATCCACAGTACTGAGTTTGGGTCGAGGTACGGAAACCGATACTTTTTGAAATTCATCGGCTCCCGAAGGTGCGGTGGGCTTGGGCAACGAAGTTTCTGGTGTTTTGGCCGTAACATTCGTATCGCCGCTAGAACCGGCTTGCTCGACCGTTTTTTCCGTGGGCGCTGCATGCGGCGAGGATGTGGGGGTTTTTGAGCATGCAAACGACAGCGCCAAAACGATAACGACGACTAAACATCGGCCAACAACATCAAAGCCATTGGCTCCATAAACAGGAGGCGTCTTGACCGTTGTGGCGGACCCCCCGTTTGTTCTGTGTGACCGTTGGATGGGCGTGTTTCCGCACCTCGCAACAACCATTAAATATCGAATACCATTCATAATTGGTCCTAAACACGATACAGCGCCATCCGTTAATCGAAAACGTTGCGCAATGGCCAACTCCAATCTTTCCGTTATGTACGTAGGGAGGCTAAAAGTCCCAGTCGCCAACCAACACTAACCGATACCGGAAGCAAAACATATCGCTGGTTTTGCCGGCGGTCTATTTTTTTGAAATTCCGTATCGGTGAATCAAAATTTTTGCTTGCGTACGAAAGGCGGGTGTGGCAGTGTCGACCTGCTGATGAAGCTGTATCGTTACCTGTGACTTGACCGTATGTGCCGTAAGGTACCTGCTTTCAAAAAGTTCGTAGGACGTATATTTTGTCCCACGATACACGGTGTGAACGATAATCGACCGGTTTGACGGATTTGGATGACGTCTACGTTTCCTTTTTCGGCTAAACAGTCATTTCTTAACCAATTTTGATGACATTTCGTCCAGATAGCTCTACCTCCATGGCATTCCTGAACGGAACAAGAGGAGATCGTGTATGAGAGTTCGTAGGATAATTCAGCAGTTAGCGGCGATGGCCGTGCTTGCGTTGGTCGCACTGTGGGTGGTCCCGGTTAGTGCGGCCCCACAGACGTTGCTTTATTACGGCGACCTGCGTGCCGACAATGGCCTGCCGTACAATGGTGACGTTGATGTAGAAGTTACGATTTACGATGCGGCTACAGGCGGAAACGACCTGTGGGATGAAAGTATCGGAGCCGTAACGGTGAATAATGGTGAATTTCGCGTCATTCTTGGAAATGGCGGCAGCGGATCGATTGGCGATGCGTTGGCTACCGCTCCATCATTGTGGCTGGAGTTTTCCATTGACGGCCAGTTGCTTGAACCGCGCCAGAAGCTGGACTTTGCTCCCTATGCTCTCCAGGCAGGAAATGCCGGTGCTTTGGGCGGTGAGCCTGCTTCTTCTTATGTTACCAAGGACTATTTGGACACTTACAATATTCCTCCGTCAAGCCTTCCTGATGATGGTCTGGACGAGATTTCCAACGACACGATTTCGAATGAATACATCGGTGTGTTGGCGTCTGCATCCGGAATGCCAAAAAATATTCCCGACAATACTCCTGGCGGCGTCAATTCCACGATTACGACGACAGAATCGACCGGCGCGAGAATGACCAAAGCGTTGATTTCGTTTGAATTGCAAGTGACTTTTGTCAGCAAAATCAAAGCGACGTTGATTCCGACCGGAAACTCGGGTGTTGGGCCGATCGTGCTGCTGGATCAAACGTTGGCGCCCCAGAGCCCAACGATTTATCAGTATACAACCGAAATCACCCCGGCACTGGCGGTGCTCATCGACACTGACCCAAGCGGCACTTGGACACTCAATGTTGCCGACTTGGATCTGACCGGTGGGGTATCGAACGCCAAAGTGACGAAATTTGAGATTCTTTACGATGTCATTCGCGCAAACGGGCTCCAAATCAATGCAAAATTGGACCAAACCGGTGATTTGGGCGTAGACGGAAACCTGAGTATTACGGGTACCGCCGATATCGGTGGCACGTTTGCTCCAAACATCGTGGATGCGTCGGATTACCTGCTCAACGGCAACCCGCTGTGGACCAGCCATTGGACGAAATCCGGCAACAACCTGCACTACACCGCCGGCAAAGTCGGTTTGGGCAACAATGCACCTTCCGTGTTGTTGGATGTCAACGGAAACGTGCGGGCCACCGGTCAGATTTTCCGCAAACTCCAGATTCGGTACACCGATTCGGATATGGACTGCGACAACTGCACAGGTGGACAATGGCAGTGGACGTTTAATAAAAAACGGGCCGACACGGGAATTCACGTGATCTTCCACGGCGCAACGCGCGCGATTAACTCCAGTGGACACTGGCGGGTCCGAATCAACGACGGAACTTGTTCCAACCCGCGCGACATGCAGTTCAGCGACCACCAGAACTCAAGCGTGGACGAGCACGCCACCACTACATCGCACATGTATTGTGTCGCTGTTGGCGGCAACCCGATTCCTGCGGGCAACAACAGCGTCAAATTGCAGGTTGAGGCGGGTGGCGATGTTCATGAGGGGTGGAATTCGCCGTCTTTTATGGTGATCGAAGAAGTTTATATCGATTGGAAATAACTACCGCGGTCGACGTGACCCAGGGTGGATCACGTCGTTCGGAGAGATTTTTAAGGAGACTTACACATGAGACACAACGTTGTTTCACGAAGATTGGTCAAGCTCTCGACCGCGGCAATGGTGATGGCCTTCGCTGCGACCGCGAGTGCGGTTCCAATGCATTTGGATTATCGGGGATGGTTGGTCGATTCCATGGGAAACCCGGTTGACCATTCAGTTAATGTTAAGGTGGGATTGTTTAACGCAAATTCAGGTGGTTCCGCCATCTGGTGGGAAGATTTGGGTAGCCAGAATGTTAACGACGGCTATCTGCTCATCACGTTGGGGGATGACGAAGCCGGGGCGTTGCGGGACGCGCTTGCTTCCGGTACCAACCACTGGCTGGAGTTTACGCTCGACAACCAGGTAATGGCCCCACGTCAAAAGATCCACGCAGTTGCTTACGCGCAAGTAGCCGGCAACGCCGGATGGCTGGGCGGTGTAGACGCGTCGGGTTACGCCACGAAAACCTGGTTGGATTCGTATTCGGCGGATCCGGCAAACCTTCCAAAAGACGGATTGGATGAAGTGTCCAACGGCACGCTGTCCAACGAATTTGCCGGTGTGCAAGCGACGTCGGAAGATACCCCGATCAACATTCCCGACAATACACCGGGTGGTGTCAATGCGGATCTGACGACGGCGGAAGCGCTTGGTGCAGAAATGCGAAGCATTATCGTGTCGTTTAAAATCACAGTGAATATTGTCAGTAAGATAAAAGTGACATTGGTCCCGTCTGGTCCTACCGGGGTGGGTCCGATCGAGTTGATGAACCAAACCTTGACTCCCGCACAATCGGCGACCTATCAGTATACCCCCGGTAGTTTGCCGGCGTTGGCGGCGTTGATCAATTCCGACCCCAGCGGCACATGGACCTTAAACGTGGCCGATACGGACTTGACCGGTGGTACCAGTAACGCAATTCTCGACGAGTTCAAGATTGTATACAACGTGATTCGTTCCAATGGCCTCAATGCCACGGGAAAACTTGATTTGACCGGCGATTACGACATCACTGGTGATGTCGATGTGACCGGAGATGCTGCGTTGCCCCAAGATGTCAATGCGATGTCCGTAGATGCAGTTCAATATCTCAAAAACGGGGCACCCCTTGAAGCAGATTATTGGCTTCGTACCGGCAATGACATTTCGTACACCGGTGGCAACATCGGCATTGGAACGAACAGCCCGTCGGAGGCTTTGGATGTCAATGGTGATCTTCGTATCGATGGTGCACTGATTTCCCAACACCAACTTCGGTATAGCGACGCCGATTTTGACCAAGACGGTGGCCTGAATTACCACATCTTTACGTTTGAGAAAAAACGTGCCGATACCATTCTTTATATTCAGTGGCATGAAAACTTCAGGTGTATCAATGGAGACTGTTCCCGCGAGTTGAGAATTGACGGTCAGAGTTGTTCGGAACCGCGGAGTATGTACTTCGGTCACCATAATACCCAGGGAAATAACGAACACCGGCCGACGACAGCGGGATATTTTTGTTCAAAAGTTGCTGGACAACCTATTGCTGCCGGTAATCACGAATTTCGGGTCGTTCATGTGGGTGGTGCAGACAACTGGGTCGGTTGGAACACTGCCACGTTCATCCACATAGAAGAAGTATACGGCGAGTTTAAATAACCCATAGCTGTGGTTCATGGCTGGGTGCATTTGGCTACAAACAACCAAATGTGTTCAGCCGGTTCCCCGCGGAAAGATTTTTTTGGAATAAGGAGATCACAAATGAAAAACCGAAAGAAACTCTTTCGTGTGGTGATGGCCGCAGCAACAGCGATTGCGGGGTTATGGAGTGCATCGGCAGCGATTGCTGCACCCCAGATGACCCGTTATGTGGCCGAACTCACCGATACGATGGGAAATGCTGTAGATGGGAGTGTCACAGTCTCTGTGGCGTTGTATGCCGCACAAAGTGGCGGGACCGCCGCTTGGAGTCAGAACTTGGGAAGCAAACCCGTTGACGACGGGTTGTTTGACATCAAGTTCGGAAACGCCGGCAGCGGCGATTTTGGCGAGGCTTTGTCGGGAGGCGCGATTTGGATCGAGTTTACGATCAACGGTGAGGTGATGACGCCGCGTCAACGGTTGTCTTCGGCGCCGTTTGCCATGGAAGCGGGCCATGCTGATCACTTAGACGGGTTACCGGCTTCGGATTATGCGACTCAAGACTGGTTGTCAACGTACAAAATCCCCCAGGGGAATTTGCCGGATGACGGCTTGGATGAGGTATCCAACGGAACGATTTCCAACGAATTTATTGGAGTCATCGCATCGTCGTCGGAAGTACCGGCAAATGTCCCGGACAACGTTCCCGGCGGCGTTAACGTGGCGTTGGCAACGCAGGAAGCCTTGGGGTCGCGTATGACGGCGGTGATTGTGTCGTTTACGCTAAACATTAGTTTTGTCAGCAAAATCAAAGTGACATTGAATCCGTCGGGACCAACAGGTGTGGGACCCATCGTGCTGATGAACCAGACTTTGACCCCTGCGCAGTCGGGTACTTATCAATATACCCCGAATGATATTGCCGGATTAGCGGCTTTGATCGACACCGATCCTTCGGGAACGTGGGTGCTCAACGTAGCGGATATCGACTTGACGGGTGGTTCCGCCAACGCGGTGGTCACCGAATTCGAGTTGTCGTACAACGTGATCCGCGCCGATGGACTCAACATCACTGGCCGGTTGGATGTGAGCGGCGAGTTGAATATCGACGGTAATTTAGGAATTGGCGGCAATTTTGGTGTGGGTGGTACCGCGACGTTGCCCACACTGGACGCTGCCGAGTATTTAAAAAACGGTGCCCCGTTATATGCCGGGCAATGGGGAAAAACGGGTGCGGATATCTTCAAAACAGGAGGGTTGGTCGGATTCGGTCAGGCAACGCCCACCGAACAAGCGGACATTAGCGGCAACTTGCGTGTGACAGGCGAAGTATTTCGGCGGGTTCAGGTGCATTACGCCGATGCCGACGAAGAGGTCGACAATGGCACGGTTGGTGGATACACGTTCACATTTAACAAAAAACGATCCGATACATCCCTCAAACTGACGTGGAGCGACAATATTTACATTTGGTCGGGGACTTCTTATCGGCGAGCACTGATAAACGGACAAGCCTGTTCTCATCCGCGAGAAATGATGTGGGGTCATCATGCCGGCGGTGGTGGTCCGGAGCACAAAAACGTTACGATGGCTGCGTATTGCGACAAAGTTGGAGGTAACCCCATTCCTGCCGGCAATCATGTCATCACATTTACAACGCAAAGTGATGCCAACAGCTACCTGGGTTGGTCGCAAGGAACATACATTACCATCGATGAAGTGTATACCAACTACAAATAGCGTCACTGCGTGATCGGGATAGTTGTTCCGTCTAGTCATCATCTCTCCCTCGTGTTCTCCCCGTAAACTTATTCTAAACAATACGATTCTGCTTCAAAATTGGTCGTTATCTGAACGGCTCCGGTTGTTTAGTTACTACGTTGACCAAATTTGTTTTGATCTACAAACAACACTGGAGTTGCGGTGGGGTTCCGCCAGTCTTGGGTGTCGTTACTTACGTCCATTGTTGATGAAGACGTTTGAATGAGTGGAAAAACAAATAATTACACGTTATCCTGTCTGTCGGCCGATGGATACGAATTTTTTGATTGTGGCTGTTCGACGCGATGATGAAATGGTGAAGTTGCGTTTCGCCAATGTCGGTGACAACGGTTACCGCGTTGGCTTGTGGGACACGGGAATGGAGAAGTTGACATGATGTCGATTCGAAAACAGATAAGTTTGGCGGCGGGTGCATCTGAAGATCGTGGTTACGGGCAACGACGGGTTGCAGCGTTGATCTGCTTTGTCTTTCTCGTTGGGGCTTGCGGCGACGACTCGTCAAGCGGCGGCAAACCAACAACCGACGTGACGACAGTCGACATCTCGGTTCCTGACACGTCGACGGCGAAGGATCTCGGGAGCGAAGAAATCAGCTCCTTTGATACGGGGGGGGTGGTCTCCGGCGAAGACTGTGACGAATCGCCGTACGGATTTGGGTGTCCGTGCACCGAAAATACCGATTGCGAATCGGGATTCTGTATCGAAGGCCAAACCGGATTTGTTTGTACGACTCCATGTCTGGAGGACTGTCCAGACGGCTGGAAGTGTTTGCCGGTGACCAACACCGGCTCCGATCTTGTGTATTTGTGTGTTCCGATTCTCGTGGAGATGTGTAAACCGTGTCTTGTGGACGATGAGTGTGGGGACAAAGACGACTTTTGCGTAGCGGTTGGGGCCATGAACGAAACATTTTGTACCGCCGGCTGCGGTATTGATGGTGCGTGTCCCGATGGCTACGTGTGTGAATCAAAGACGGGAACTGCGGGGAAGACGGCTGGGCAATGTGTACCCGAAACCGGAAGTTGTGAATGTACTTCGGAGCTAAACGGTACAAAAGAGGTTTGTTTCGTCGAAAACGAGTTCGGAAGCTGCGTTGGACAGCGTACGTGCGATGGGGCCAACGGTTGGACCGAGTGTGACGCGGCAACCCCATCTGCGGAAGTGTGTGACGGGGCCGATAACAATTGTAATGGGATTTTTGACGAAGATTTAGCCTTAGGGGAGTGCCCGCTGCAAAACGAATTCGGTACTTGTATCGGTACCATGGTGTGTAAGGGGGTTTTAGGAACGGCATGTGAAGGAACATGGCCCCAAGAGGAAGTTTGCGACAACATTGATAATAACTGCGATGGGCAAATCGATGAGGGGGCAACGGACTTGGACGAAGATGGGTTGGTCGATTGCCAGGATGACGATATCGACGGCGACAACGACCCCAACGAAACCGACTGCGCCCCGGAAGATCCCGACATTCATGCCGGGGCATTCGAAGAATGTGATGGGAAGGATAATGACTGCAATGGGAAAGTCGATGAGGGTTATTCCGATGTAGACCTGGATGGCGATGCGGATTGTGTTGACGAAGATGATGATAACGATGGTGTGTTGGATACCGTTGATAACTGCCCGTTGGTGCCGAATTCTGACCAGAAAGATACCGATGGTGATGGAATCGGCGATGCGTGTGTTGGCGACTTTGATGGGGACGGGGTGCCCAACAACATCGACAATTGTGAATGGATTCCCAATACCGATCAGTCCGACTTAGATAAGGATGGGATCGGTGATGCGTGCGACAGCGATATCGATGGCGACGGTGCCACCAATGCCATTGATTGCCAGCCGTTGGATCCTGCGTCGTACCCGGGCGCCGTTGAAAAATGTGACGGTTTGGATAACGACTGTGATGGGGCAAAGGACGAAATCGACGCGGAAGGGTGTATTTCCACTTATATCGACAAGGACGAAGATGGTTTTGGGGCTGGACAGGCGGTTTGTCAATGCACGCTGGTGAAGGGGTGGGCTCCCATTGACGGGGACTGTGATGACCTCAAACCGTCGACTTATCCCGGTGCCAAAGAAGTCTGCAATGGTGTGGACGACAATTGTGATGGTGTGGTGGATGATGGGGGTGTCGATATCGAAGGATGTGCGGCCTACTATTTGGATGAAGATCAAGATGGATTCGGTGTGGATGGCACCGAAAAGTGTCTTTGTGAAGCAACGGATCAGTGGACAGCATTGGCGGCTGGTGATTGCGACGATGCAGCGGTTGCGGTCAATCCCGGTGCCCAGGAAACCTGCAATGGCGTCGATGATGATTGCGACGAATTTGTGGACGAAGGAGCCGGTGTGAGCGGATGCTCGGTGTTTTTTGCCGACAATGACCAGGATGGGTATGGCCAGACCAATGTCGCGCAGTGTTTGTGTGCGCCGACTGACGAATTTACGGCCAAACAGGCGGGTGACTGCGACGATTCCGATGTGGCGGTCAATCCGAAAGGTACGGAAACATGCAACGGAAAAGATGACGACTGCGATACCAACGTAGACGAACAAGACGCGGCCGGGTGCACGTTATATTACCAAGATCTGGACAAAGATAACTATGGCGGGACGGACACCTTATGTCTTTGTGGGCCAAAAAGCGGAGTCTCGGCAACGGGCGGCGATTGTAACGATGCGGATCAGAACATCTTCCCAGGTGCACCCGAGACATGTAACAACAAAGATGACGATTGCGATGGTGCGGTTGATGAATCCCAAGGGGGAATCGACCCGGTCGGATGTACTGCGTACTTCACCGATGTTGACAAAGATGGGTTTGGTTTGGCGGGGACGGCGGTATGTGTTTGTAAACCTTCCGGGACAAACACGGCGCCCGTTGCCGGAGATTGTGACGATACCAACGCAAAAGTGAACCCTGCCGCTCCAGAGGTGTGTAATGGGCTGGACGACAACTGTGATGGTTCGTTGGATGACGGCGCGGGTAATGGCGGGTGCAAAGTATATTTTGCGGACGCGGATGGGGACGGCTACGGACTGGCCACGGACGCCCAATGTTTGTGTGCGGCGAGTGGACTCTATTCGGCCGCGGTATCGGGAGACTGCAATGATGGCATCAAGGGAATCAACCCCGGCGCGAAGGAGGCGTGTAACGGTGTTGATGACAACTGCAATTCGTTGACCGACGAAGCCAATGCATCGGGATGTTTGGAATACTATGAGGACAAAGACAACGATGGTTTTGGCGGCTCGGCCAAAGCGTGTTTCTGCAGCAAACCCGCCGGATTTACAGCGGTTCCAGGGGACTGTGACGATTTGGCGAAGGCGGTTTTTCCAAATGCCGTGGAAACTTGTAACGGTGTAGATGATGACTGCGATGCGTCCGTGGACGAAGGCGCGACGATTCCGGGTTGTAAAACTTTTTACGTGGATTCGGACGGAGACGGGTTTGGCGTTTCCGGTACCCAAGTATGCGCCTGCGGGCCCACAGGAACGACAACAGCGACCAAAGCGGGTGATTGTAACGACAAAATAGCAACGATTTATCCTGGAGCTACCGAAGCGTGTAACAACTTGGATGATGACTGCGACAATGAGATCGATGAGCAATCGCCGGCACTTATCGATTGCGCGGTATATTTTTATGACGGTGACAAAGATGGTTATGGCAAAACCATGGACGCTTTATGTTTATGTAAGGCGTCGGGGTTTCATACCACGAAACAGTCGGGAGACTGTTTGGACACCGATCCGACCGTCAATCCAGCGGTAAAGGAATTGTGCGACGGAAAAGACAACAATTGTAATACCTTGGTCGATGAGTTTGGCGCAACTGGCTGCAAAACCTGGTACGAAGACAAAGATGGCGATACCTTCGGTGGCGACAAAACGGCATGCTTATGTAACGAAGCAGTTGGATATTCTAAGTCGGCAGGAGACTGTAACGATTTGGATCCGACAATAAAACCGACCGCAATAGAGGTATGTAACGGCAAAGATGACCAATGTAACGGCCAAATCGACGAGGGTCCGCCGAATGACTGCAAGGTGTATTATCTGGACGCGGACAAAGACGGGTGGGGTAAGGCATCCGACAGCAAATGCCAGTGTCTACCGTCGGGACTCTACACCGCCACCGTAGCGGGCGATTGTAACGACACGTCGTCTTCCATTTATCCAACCGCTCAGGAGGTTTGCAACGGCTTTGACGACAACTGCAATGGGGCAATTGACGAGGGAGAAGGTGCGGTAGGTTGTGTGGCGCACTTTAATGACGCCGATTTTGACGGCTTTGGTGCTACAGCTCAGGTCGCGTGTATTTGTAAACCCACGGGTCAATATACGGTCACCAAACCCGGAGACTGTAACGACAACGACGATAATATTTTCCCCGGCAATATCGAAACCTGTAACGGAATCGACAACAACTGCAACGGCGAATTTGACGAAGACTGCGATGACGACAAAGACGGCTATTGTGACGGGAACCTGCCGTTTGAAAATACACTTCCGTGTGCAAAAGGACCCAACGATTGTAACGACCTGAACGATAAAATACACCCAGGAGCGACCGAGGTGTGTGACCTCGTGGACAATAACTGCGACAGTCAGATAGACGAAGGAGTTGCGTCTCCATGTGGAGGTTGCGGTGGTTTCTGTATACAGGAAGTGGGCGGGACCGCCGACATGCCATTTGATGTTTCCGGCGCCACCAACCTGGAACCTGGCGATGATGGAACCCTAAAGCTTGCGTCTTCGATTTTGTCTTCCAACTACCTGTGGATCGCCAATAGCGGCGAAAACACGGTTTCCAAAATCAATACAGACACCGGGGTTGAGGTATGTCGTTACAAAGTGTGCGCCGACCCGTCTCGTACGGCAGTTGACCTGGATGGGAATGTGTGGGTTGCCTGTCGCGGTGACGGGCAAGTGACTAAAATCATTGGTGATACCACGACGTGTGTCGACAAGAACAAAGACGGTGCAATCAATACGTGCAACGACCTGAACGGGAACGGAAAGTTTGACCTCGGCGAGTTGATGAACTTCGGCACCGACGAATGTGTCAGTTTTGTGAAAAAACCACAGGGTGCGGGCGGAATCGCACGCGCAATGGGTGTGGACGCCGAAAACTACGCTTGGGTGGGATATTGGGACCAATCGGTACTTTACCGATTACACCCCGACACCGGAGACACGGTCCAGAGCATCGGTATCCCGGCCAATCCTTATGGATTGGCAATTGACACACAAGGGTTGATCTGGGTTTCTGGCCGTGGCGGCAATAAACTTGTGCGAGTGGATCCAAAAGGTGTGCTTCCGACAACGTGGTATCAGCCGTCACCCTCCATCGGTTGTTTTGAGCCGTACGGCATTTCCATCGCCCAAAACGGCGACATATGGATAGGAAACTGCTGCTGTGCGCACATTGCGTGGCGTTTCAGGCCGTCGGATTCGTCTTGGGCCAAGGTTCCTGTAAGCAATCGTGCAAGAGGAATTGTGGCAGGAAATGACGGCTTCGTCTATGTGGCGAACGATGAATCCAATCTTGTCGCGAAAATCGATCCAAATCTGATGCAAACGGTGGGATATGCCAATTTGGGTGCGACAAAGTTCCCGGTCGGGATGACGATGGACGCGAAAGGATTTGTTTGGGCTGTTAATCAGCAAGGTAACAGTGCGTCTCGAGTCAACCCCACGACAATGACCGTCGTTCAGGAGGTAAAAGTGGGGACCGCGCCCTACACCTACAGTGATATGGCCGGATTCGCTCTGAAGACCATCGTGGCACCGGAAGGAACGTATGTACAAACGTTCAAAGGTTGGGACATGGGTGTTACCAAATGGCTTGAACTTACGGCAGATTCCGTCAATCCCGCCGGAACAGCATTGAATGTACGTTATCGAGTGGCCAATACGGTTGGAGATCTGGCAGGACAGCCTTGGAGTGGCTGGTTTGGTCCATATCCGCCTGCGGTCATGCCTATTAGTTTGCAGGCGCAAGGAAATATCGTGGGAAAATTCCTTCAGGTTGAAGTGAAACTGTCGACCACCGGCGTAGGGATTCCGGCGCTGAAGAGCTTGAGCGTTTCGGCAGCGTTGCAGTAGGCTACGGAAAAAATTTTTTGTTGCCGAATGAAACAATATTTTGACTAGACACTCCGCACGACATGGAGTAAAGTCGCCGGTAACTGTTAAGTAGTGGAGTGAATTGCTTCACAAACTATGTTCAAGCAACGCCAAGAACTTTGACTTTGGTTTGCCGAATGAACGCATCCACAACTACGCGGCGTGTTTCCGCCACGGAGGACGAAATGTTCGCAAAACGATTGTCCAGTCAGTCCGACGTTATTGCCTGCAGCGATTTGGCTGCGTCGGAGTCAGGATTTGCTAAATTAGGTGGTGTCGCCAGGAGGGTTGTCGCTGGTGTCGCCACGGTTGCTGTTTTGGGGCTGTTTGCGGCCACGGCCAACGCCCAGTGTTTAACGCCTGCCGGTGACATAACGGGAGATGGCGACGCTGACATCGTTGACATTCAGTGCGCCATTATCTTGGCGCTTTATGAGCAGGCGGGTGGAACTGGAACGTACCCAGGATGTGTACAGGTGGCTCAAAACCATACAGACGTGAACTGCGACGGTCCCGTTAACGTTGCGGACGTATTGTTGATGGTAAACTATGCTGTCGGTGCGTCGTTGGATACGTTGATTGATGACGACGGTGACGGTTGTCCAAATTCTTGTGAAATTGTGGGGCAGGCCTTGACCATTCCCGCGTACGTGTCTGGTAAGTCAAGCAATTCAATGTATGTGTTGACGCCCCTTGCCGCTGGACATCAGGCGCAGGGCTCCTCCGCCGGCGGTGGTCTCAACATACAACCCAAAGTGGCTGCTCCTGGGCAATAAACGGCACAGTTGGGTGAAAGCCGATGTGCGTTTTTGTCGAACAATCATTTGATCACCCATTAATTCGTGACGACTCGTAGAGAAAGGCCGGCCGACACATTGCGTGAGCTGTTGGTGTGTCGGCAACTCCGCAACCCATGCGTTTGTTTTTTGAATGCGGGCAGGTCCAGGTGCGGAAAAGTAATGGCTGACGACGTGACAAAAGGTACCGATGTAGCTGTTCGTTCAAATTGCTGAAGCGCCCTCAGGGCGTTGAATATCGGACATTTGAGTTGCGATAGCTCGCGGTGGTGTGGAAGGTCGTCGTATACTTTTGGTTACTTAAGACTCGGTCATTTTGGTTGAATCGTGTGCCGCCTGGTTGCAGCGGCACACACAACATGTGGCTTGAGTCAAATTCGATTCAAGATGACAGCCCCGGAGGGTCCTCTGGGCGTCCCTTTACCAAAGACCATTGAGGACTGGCGTGAAAAAATGTTTGTCGTTCAGCCGAAGGCAAACATTTGCTCTCTTCGGTGTTGCCGCACATCCTGTGCGGTCGCCTGATCGCAGAGCGTAACGACCAGAGCGTTGTCGCCGGTTCTCGTCGAATCACGGAGACCAGGAGCGTGGCGATGACGAAGACGCTCGTTCGAACGGTTGTCGGGGCCGCGTTAGCGGTCGCACTTTTTTTCCCCTCATACACTCTAGCCCAGTGTTTGTCGCCCCCAGGCGACATCACCAATAGTGGTTCGACCAACGTCTCGGACGTACAGTGTAACATATTGGTTACGTTGTGGTTTCTCGGTGGAGAGGTCGGGCCAAAGCCGGTCTGTTTGACCGTCGATCCCGTGTTTGCAGACCTGAACTGCGACGGGGTTGTGAACGTTGCCGACGTGGTGATCAACATCAACTTCGCCTTAAATCTGTCGATGAATCCGGCTATTGATGCAAACGGCAACAATTGCGCCGATATCTGCGAAAATGACTCCGACGGTGACGGAATCGCCGACTTTATCGATTGTGTACCAAACAATCCGTCGATGTACCAAAGCAATGCCGAACTCTGCAATGGATATGACGACGATTGCGACGGGTTGATCGACGAGGCTGCGGCTCCAACGGTGGCTGCGAGTTGCTCTGATAACGATGTTTGTACGGGAACTGAAGTTTGCCCGACCCCTCCGACGCTGACCTCTGTGGTGATTACTGAAATCATGGTCAATCCAAACGCCGTGTCGGATACGCTGGGCGAGTGGATTGAGTTATTTAATCCAACTACAGTTAAACTTAATATTCAGGGGTGGAGGCTCGTGGACCTGGGCGGACAAACCCATGTTATCGACAACAGCGGCCCACTATACATCAAACCCGGTGGATATCTGGTGTTGGGTCGCAGTTTGGATAAAGCCAACAACGGCGGTGTTTTGGTCAATTACGTGTACGCTGGGTTTGAACTTGCCGACGGTGCCGACCAGGTCATTTTACGAAACGCCCAGAATGTCGAAGTTGATCGGGTCGAGTATACCGCGGGTCCGTTTCCAATCGTTGCCGGCGCGTCGATAGCGCTAAAAGACAACGCGTCCAATAACAACCTGAACACCTCTTGGGCGACCTCAACAGCGTTGTTTTTGACAGGTGGTGACAAGGGAACCCCGGGCGGGCCGAACGTAGATATCTATCTGGCGCCGGCTTGTATCCCAGGAACTCCGTTGCAATGTGCAGATGCGTTTGATTGTACAACGGACACATGCAACCCCATTGCAGGATGTCAGTACGCCGTCAACCATACAACCTGCAGTGACGGCAACTTCTGCAATGGTTCGGAAATCTGTGTAGTAGGCACCGGGTGCCAAGACGGGCCGGACCTCGTGTGTAATGATAACAATGCCTGCACCGCGGATAGCTGCGATTCGGCAACGGGCTGCGTTTTTACTTCTATTGAAGCAACTTGCGTAGACGGGAACCTTTGTACCGATGATAGCTGCAATCCGGCATCGGGCTGTGTTTTTACGAATAACACTGTGCCTTGTGATGACGCAAACGCGTGCACCACGGGTGATACCTGCGGTGGTGGTGCCTGCGTCCCCGGCGGTCCAACTCCTTGTGATGATTCGAATGTTTGTACAACGGATTCGTGCGATCCGACCAGCGGATGTATCAACGCCAACAACACAATTGCGTGCAGCGATGGCAACGCGTGTACCGCTAACGATACATGTGGCGCGGGTGCTTGTGTGCCGGGCGCTGCTGTGAACTGCGACGACTCCAACGTATGTACCGACGACTCCTGCGACCCGGCGATCGGGTGTGTGTATGTTAACAACACCGCATCTTGTGACGACGATGATGCGTGTACAACAGCAGATACGTGCCTAGGTGGTTCATGTGTGGGTGGACCAGCGCCTGATTGTAACGATGGAAATCTTTGTACGACGGACTCCTGTGACGTCGCGGCCGGTTGTGTGAACACCAACAACGTTGTTGCATGCGATGATAACGACGCTTGTACTACCAACGATGCTTGTTCCGGCGGTGTATGCGTTGGTGGACCAGCGCTCGACTGCGATGACAACAACGTGTGCACGACAGATTCCTGCGATTCTGCGGCTGGGTGCGAAAATAACAACAACACGGTCGCATGTAACGACGGCAATGCTTGTACCGGAGGGGACGTGTGCTCCGGCGGAGTCTGCCTGGCCGGCGCCCTCATCGATTGCGATGACACCAATGTATGTACCGACGACTCGTGTGAGCCGGCAACGGGATGTGTTTATGTTAACAACACGGTACCGTGCGACGATAACAATGCCTGTACTTCAGGGGATGTGTGCTCCGGCGGCGTTTGTGTTTCCGGTGGAGGTCTCGACTGCGACGATGGCAAT
>JABWCM010000112.1 GCA_013360285.1 Myxococcales bacterium | reverse complement strand
ACCTTCGGGTACGCCTCCGGTGGGCCTCAGTCGGCAGGCCCGCCTCGCTACGGCCACTGTCTCGCTCGCCGTTATTTTTTTCACAAACACCCTCTTAGGGGTTCAAATGCGTTGTTTGCAAAAAGGAGTTGGGCATTTTCCTGCCGGGCACAACGAGCGAGATCCCACCAGCTCTCGTGTGGGGCTCGTGCTGTGGCAATCCGGGCCTGAACCTGCTCTACCTTCCAGTGATTCTGCACCGGGAGGACAGCGCATTCACCGTCTTGCTCCTCTTTTACCCAACGAACCTCAATGGGCGAAAACATCCACTCCGATGGGTCAAAACTAATGAGATCGTAAACGTGATTGGGTGACGCGTCTCGTGATCGGATGGCGGCTTCGCCGATCGCAGTGCCCTCTACCGGATATCCCTGTGCCTCAAGGTGTAAATCCGACCCGTAAACGCGCTCGTCGTCCCAAAAAGGTCCCGACTTGGACAACCACTGAAGCAACGCCTGTCGTTTTTCCGGTGACAGCTTTGCGGTTGCCTCCTGCACTCCCAGGTCTCGCGTCACACGCGCCGACGTCATGCTGCGGCGGCAATACATTTGAACACCGCGCCCGTTGATTGCGACCCATTGTCGAATGACCATGAGCCGATCTAGTGCATCCGAAAAAGTTTTAACACTGGGAAAAGATCCATCCAAGCAGCAGTCGTTCACTAAAAAATGCAAATCAATTTCCCCATCCAGCAAAATAGCTGGCGTCTTTATCGAATTGGTCAAAAAAGCCATCCGGCCACATATCAATGATACCATCCCGGTCGAGGATTGGGCTGAGCACCGACTCGCTGGTGTCACTGCGTGGACGGAAAAAATGCAGCGCTACGGAATCTGCATCAATCATTGCGGATTTAACCGCCCGACGGATCCCACTGAGAACGTGATCACTGTGGGTTTCCACAATGACTTGGATTCCTGCCGCAGCAACCTGCGCGAGAAACCGACCCATCATCGCTTGACCCGCCGGGTGCAGATGCACCTCCGGATTTTCAACGACGATGATCCCGCCTGGGTCGGTGGACAAACCGGCGGTGACAATCGGCAACACCTGCGTGATTCCGAAACCCACGTGCCGTGGACGGTGGAATTCCGTCGCTTCGGACAACCGAATCCCCATTGTGATCAGGTTGGTTGACGGGATTCGATCTAGGGTCAAGGAGAATCCTGGAAAAAAGCTCCTCATATGCCCAATGGTTTGGTGATACCGCGTCGAGATTTCACCAGGTATTCTCAAAGGACCGCTTACATGTTGATCTCGGCCAACAAAAAGGACGCTAACTGTATGCTCGCCGCGGCTACCCACTCCCCCAGGGCGATGGTGATCCTGCAGCGAGTAGACATCCAGGGGACCGATGCGCTCCGCAGTAAGGTAGGTCAACGTTCTGATGGCATCAAGTGGCGCCTCCATAGATGTGTAGGCATCAGGTGGTACAAGAAATCTTAAATTGTGCGGCGAATCATAGGTATTTGTATCCATTTGCACCTGAGTCACCACCGCGGACAAATCACGCCGATCCTCTGCGTAAAAAGTCCAATCCAAACAGTGGGTGTCCCACGTAAGACCCAATCCAAATGACTTATGCGCGCTCAGATTGTCCAACACATCACCTACCGTACCAAGGGAAAGGTCTGTTCCATTGAGAATCAACCGTGTAGACCATTCGTGGTCGACCATGGTTTGATGAAGGAGTGTCAGCGCCTGCAACACACTCGATTTCCCCGATGCATTAAACCCGGACAATACGGTCAAGGGAGCCAGGGGGAGTTTGAGCAGTTCAAAACACTTAAACGATGTCATTCTAAGCTGACGGATCACCCAACACCTCCCGCAGCATTTGTTTGCTCGTTTCAAATCGATATTTCACTTTTTTGGGGTCGTTCGTCGAGGAGGTGATCGCTGCCACAAACCCGTCGTCGTTCAATAAGTCCTCAAAACGGCGTTCCAAGTTGTTCTTTTGTTCCAACACGACATCATGCGGGTAACGGCTCAGTCCGGTCGACATCACATCCCACAACGACACGTTTAGGGGCAGGCGACCGGATGTTTGTGATCTGCGTTTGCGAAAAGCATGTTGTGAAAACACGGCAACGTTGTTTTGCAGACCCAGGCGAAATTGTTTCGATAATGCCGCCAATTCGGGTGCCGGCAATTCGTTCATTTTTTTTAGTGCGTCCGCAAGAAACTCATCAAATTCACTGCGAAAAGAGGAATAACCGAGCAACTGAAAGGCGCAAAACCGGTTGATAAATTCCCTATCACGCATCATGTTCGACCTGAGGCTATTGCCGGTGGCTTGTTTGAACAGATCCGTATTGGCCTCCTCCCACAGAAACCGCGTCGCGGGACCCGAATAAAGACAGTTTCGCATTTGCTGCCGGGTGAGCGGAATACCGGCATTCACGCGATCGAAAATGTCTAAGCGGACTTTTTCCTGCACTTTTGCGTCGATCACATATAAGATCAGGTTGCAATCCTCAATACGGCTTTTTAACTTACTGGGCAGTTCATCGAATGTTTTGCCGTGTAAGTCTTTCCTGCTTGGGAGAGCGAGTCGCAGTTTGTTGGCAAAAAAGTCCCGAAACGTAGACAAACGCTGCAACCCGTCTACGACCACCAGTCGTCCGTAGGAATCTTCGGCAAGATAAAAAACCGGCAGTGGGATACGCAGCAGCACCGATTCGATCAGTTTGCTCTGCTTGTCGCCCTCCCAGATAAAATCCCGCTGAAAATCTGGGTTCATGACAAACAAGCCTTGATGGATCCGGCGTATGATTTCAAACACCGTTCGAGTTTCATGGCGAATCAACACAGTATCAATGGGGTAATCTCCGAGTCCGCCGCCGTTGTCGTCGTCTAGACCTTCAATTTCGGATACCTCAATTTTGTCATCGTCGCTCATTTCGGGTAGGCCCATTGTGTCAACCTTCCTAGCTTTTTTTAAATCTTCCCAAGCCACACAGGTCTCAAGCGTAGGCGAGTCCACCGAGTTCCGTCAAGCGGGGTCGGAGCTGCACCATACAAGCGACCGTTTCGTCGAGTCGCTGTGGACGCTTGGCGTTCGGCGTCGTGGGCGGGTTGTCCGATCTGGATAAACGTGGCCATAAGTTACACCAACACAATGCGGGCGTCGGGGTAGAAAGAAGCGAGTGGGTCGGGGTCGGCCAGGGCGCCCCCGTTGTCGGGGTGTAAACCGATAACGAAGTCGAACCGCGTTGTGCGCAAGGGGTGGTTGGGGTCCAACAAGTCTTGGGATGTGGCTTTGACGATCCAATCGCTGGAGGTGGCGTTCAGCTCTGTGGCCACAATTCCGGCAAGAAGTGTTTCTTCCCAGGTGCCGCAGGCCACAGCGAAGTTGTCGCGTAAAGATAACGTTGGGGAATGGAGCATCAAATGGTGTGTTAACTGACCGCCGGTGCCGGGGAGTTCCAACACGCGGTGGTGGGGTAAAACAGTCGGCAACCGGGAACCGGCTAAACCAGTCGGCAGGCCCAACGCTCGGACCGCGATCACGATAAACCGGTCCGAACCGTCCGTTTCGATGACGACATTGGAAATAAACTCCACCCAGGCAGCGGCGAACCCTTCGGGCACGCTGGACCAAGAAACGGGAACACCGGTGGCCACGGGATCAAAGGGAATAGGATGGATTACGGCGGCGTCTTCAAACAACAACGCAAGAAAATCAGCATATTCAAGCCGCCCCCGAAACTGATGCCAGGTAGTGTGACCCGGCTCTGTTAACCGCCTGGGTTTACGCCCTGCAGATTCGGCGCGGGCCAGCGTAGTCACTATCAAACCCAACCACTGCGCGACGACTTTGTCCACCAAAAGTTTGGATTCCGATGACGAAGATTCGAGAGGCGGCAACAAGTGCATGGTTTTTCTCCGGGAGGGAACGACGGGGATCAAACCGCGATTCCGGGGTCAACAACAGTAAAATTCCGCTAACATAGGATGGCGTTGGCGTCAAGATCCGCGAATGATGGAGCCGAAACAGGCGATGGAATCTCCCCTTCTGACAATTCTGTCGGCACTGGTCCACAATCATCAAGAAGCAGATTTCCCGGTGATTCTCAATGGCCTGACAGCCACCTCGCACGTGGACAATGAACACGGACGATTTATGCTGATCTCATTGGGGCGGGCGTTCCGGAAACGATGCGACGCGCCATGGAGGAAATGATGATGAACGGAAACTTGGTCATGGATTGGTTGCGTGCCCTCGGATTTCCTCCTCTCATAACCGATGCCACCGGCAGCCCGCTGGTCAACCGCCCCGAACTTGTCACTTCTACTCACTCGGCAAATACTTCGACCAGTATCTTCAAACCCACAATGGCGTTTCGCTCACCGGCAATTTTTTCCCAAACACCCTCTTACATACAAACGTCAACCCAACGGGTCGACCTGCCGTTTTTTTGGCGTAAAACGTCAACCCGACGGGTCGACCTGCCGTTTTTTTGGCGTAAAACGTCAACCCGACGAGTCGACCTGCTGGTTTTTTGGCGTAAAATGTCAACCCGACGGGTCGACCTGCCGTTTTTTTGGCGTAAAACGTCAACCCGACGAGTCGACCTGCTGGTTTTTTGGCGTAAAATGTCAACCCGACGAGTCGACCTGCCGTTTTTTTGGCGTAAAACGTCAACCCAACGATTGTCGGGGTGGTGAATTCCCGAATTGGCGGTCGAAGGACCTGCGAGGCCTCAAACCACCGACGTCACATAAGTACTCGGAAATGGGTGTCAAATTCCTGAAATTGGTGTTTGGGTAAAAAATTACGCTCTTTTCCCAAACACCCTGTTAGAAATGCGGGCGGGAATATTCAATTGCCAAACAACTCGGCGGCGGATTGCGCCGTTACGGCGAGTTGAAGCCATGCAGACAGACGGGACGAGTCTGTGCATTCGGTAATTTCTCGAACCTGGTCGTCCGACAACACAAGCCCTCGAAGTTGCAACACAGCACAAATCGCACGTGCTGTCCCGCGAGCTTCGCCTCTTTCGATGCCCTTTTCGATGCCCTTTTCGATGCCCTTTTCGATGCCCTTTTCGATGCCCTTTTCGATTCCTTGGGCCAGACCTTGGTCGAAGTACTGCCGTGCCCAATCCGATTGAAGTTCGTATTGTCCTTTCATCAACATTTCCTCCATGGCGCGTCGCATTGCTTCCGGAACGCCCGCCATAATGAGATCAGCATAAATCGATCCGTGTTCATTGTCCACCTGCGAGGTGGCTGTCAGCCCGTTGAGAATCACCGGGAAATCTGCCTCTTGGTGATTGTGAACCAGTGCCGACAGAATTGTCAGATGGGGAGATTCCATAGCCTGTTTCGGGTCCATCATTCGCGGAATTTGATCCGGACCGATGACCACTGTTCGTACATTGTTATCATCACCTAGATGAATCGGCAGCGCGGCCCACTCCGCCACCTTTCTTTTGGAGCAAATGACAATAAGCTGTGTCGGAGCCCGGAACTTAGCCCTCGCACCAGTAAGATAATGTGGCCAGGACCATTCCTTTTCCCGGTCAACGCGCAACTGCACTTCCAGCACAATGACGCGACGAACCGCTTGATGTCGGTTGATGGTAATGACCAAATCCGCACGCTGATGCGCCGGCGTCACGTCGGTTAAATCCGACTCATTGATCACAATTTCCGCAACGGTCGGTAGTTCGATTTTGGGCTTTAGCTCAAAAACCAATTTGGGGTTGCTGCGGAACAAATCCACCAGCACTTCATGTTCAACTGAACTCATCGGAAAGCTCCTGCAAACAAATGGAGCCACTGCTGAAACGTTTGTATACCTGCTCCAGCGTTCAGTCAACAGGGAACTGTGGATTTGCGCTTGTGAAACCCGCACAGGTCTGAAGCGTAGGCGAGTCCGCCGATATCCGTTAAGCGGACACGAAGTATGGATCCGGTCCGGTGTGATATTTTTCCACTTCTCGCCTAGGCGGCTGTTAGCCCGTTGAGAATCACCGGAAAATCTGCCTCTTGGTGATTGTGAGTGGGGACGAGCGTTGGGCGTGGAATTCGCGGCGAACTGGAATCGAAAAACGCTGCGCCACACTGCATTGCCGTTGACCGAATTCGTTCGATAGGCGTTTTGTCCACAAAAAACAGCTACCGAACACGTTCGGTTGGCATTTTTTCCACAAAAAACAGCTACCGAACACGTTCGGTTGCCGTTTGATCCGAAACAAAACACCTACCGAACACGTTCGGTTGCCGTTTGATCCGAAACAAAATACCTACCGAACACGTTCGGTTGCCGTTTTGTCCACCAAAAACACCTACCGAACACGTTCGGTTGCCGTTTTGTCTACAAAAAATGGGTACCGAACGGATCGGGTCAATAAAATCAATTACTTATGGTGTGCTTAAACACCCTCTTAGGCAACCGACGATCCATCTACGCAGCATCGCGAAATGGCCGCTTGATTTAAGTCAATCCGTTGGCACCGAGACATGGTTTCTTGTTCGTGCGCTTTGGTTTATACGTGGATTCATGGTTGACCACGGCGGGCGGGTATCAACCACACACCTGGCTCCCCAATACCTCTCTCAGGAGACACCATGGCACGTACCCCTCTTTTTTCTGAATTGGTTCGATTGCTGCGTTTGGCGCGCGCCGCTCGACGGGCGGGTGTCGATGTGGTTCTATTCCGCGACATGCAGGCGGAAAAGGCGGCGCTGAGTCGGCGGCGGTTTTTGGAATACTCGGCGGCTTTGGCGGTGGCTCCCGCGTTTATGCGATGTGGGGCTACCGGTAGTGTGGACACCACCGATTCGTCAAAGGATACGTCCGCTTCGGAGCGGATTGTCATCGTGGGTGCGGGCATCGCCGGGTTACATTGTGCTTATCGGTTGAAACAAAAAGGAATCGCCGCCACGGTTTACGAAGCCACCGGACGGGTTGGGGGACGGATGTTTACCGAACGCAGCATTTTTCCCGACGGCATGAGCTGCGAACTCGGTGGGGAGTTTATCGATACTACCCACGAAACTTTGTTGGATTTGGCCGAAGAATTGGGCATTGAGTTGATTGATTTTGCGACCGACGACAAATCGTTGACGCCACTTGTGGCTTGGTTTGACGGCAAACTGCTCACGGAAAACGACATTCTGACGGGATTTGCCCCCATCGCGGAAAAGATCGACGAAGCACTGGCCACTCTGACCGACCAGGACGATTTGTATGTGTATTACGACAAACACAACGGGGGGGCGGCGTTGGATGCGATGTCGCTGAGTGGTTGGCTTGATTCGATTGGAGCGTCCGGTTCGGTGCGCAAACTGTTGGAAACAGCTTATGTGATCGAATACGGCTTGGATGCAACCGAAACCAATTGTTTAAACATGTTGTTTTTGATTTCCACCGATACCAATGAATTTACAGAGTTTGGTGAATCGGATGAACGGTTTCGGGCAAAAGAAGGAAACGATATTTTTACAACCAAACTGGCAGAAAAAATCGGAAAAGATTCTATTGAATTGAACTCGCAGCTTTTGTCGATAAAAGAAAACGCCAACAAAACCTATACCCTTGTCTTTTCGACCGACTCGGGCACGAACGAGGTCATCGCCGACCGAGTTGTGTTGGCGTTTCCGTTTTCCGTGTTGCGGAATCTGGAAGTCGATGTGCCTTTGCCCGAAGTGAAACTCAACGCGATTGCCAACGCCGGGGTCGGGCAGAATTCCAAAGTGATGATGGGTTTTTCCGAACGGATCTGGCGTCAAGCGGGAGCGGTGGGTCTGTATTATACCGATTTGGGGTTTCAGTCGGCTTGGGACACCAGTCGATTGCAGCCGGGAACAAGTGGAATCCTCACCCACTATTCCGGGGGGACCCCGGCCGTCGACGTTGGCAAAGTCCAGGCTTCAGACAACGCCGCCGGCTTCGTTGAACAACTGGATGTGATCTTGCCGGGTGCCAAAGCCGCGTACACCGGCAAAGTCGTACGGTTTGTTTGGCCGACTTATCCATACAGTTTATGCAGTTACGCGGCGTATCGGGTCGGTCAATACACCACGATTTGTGGGTCTGAAGCCGAACGGGTGGGCAATTTACATTTCTGCGGGGAACACACAAACTTAGACGCACAAGGATATATGGAGGGCGGCGCGCTGAGCGGCCAAGTGGTCGCCAGTGAAATCATCACCGACATTCTTGGCGATGCGGCATCGGCCCAGGGGGCATTGTCCCATGCCGAGCAGCGGATTGTGGAACGGGGGCGACTGGTGCGGCTGCACCGACGGTGGCGCGCGGGGTTACGGCGAAACACGATTTCTGCGTTTCTGAAATAAGGGTCGTTGGGGGACCATCAGTTGTTGGCGGCGCCGGCGTCGATCCAGGCGCGTACCATGTCGATTTTATCTTGGGACAATTTGGGGAACGGTGCGGGCGGCATCCGGGCGCCTTCGTTTGCGGCTTGGGTGTTTTCCATTTTTTGAATCAGGAAACTCTGATCGGCATTGCCGGCGACCACCCGTTTTTTCGACGCGGCAGCTTTCGCCTGCACGCCTACGAGTTGGCCCCAGATGTCGGCCGCCTGAAAATTGAGGCTACCTTTTTTGGCGGCAGTGGTGTGGCAACCGGCTGTCGCACACGATTTCACAAAAATAGTCGTCGTGAGGTCGGCCAACGTCGGTGCCGCCTCGGCCATATCCGGCTCAGTCATGTCGGGGGTCTCGGTCATATCGGGGGTCTCATCGACATCGGGTGCTTCGTCGACATCGGGTGCCTCGTCCATATCGGGCGCTTCGTCCATATCGGGGGGCTCGTCCACATCGGGGGCCATGGTATCGGTCATACCTGCATCCCCAGAACTGGTGTCTTCGATCATCATGTCGTCGCCGGCAGAATCACCGGCTTGGATATCGGGTCCCTGTTGGAGGTCGTCTTCGGGTTCCGACATATCTTCGGTGGTTGTGGTGTCGGGTCCGGATTGGTCCGTATCGGGCTCGTCGGCAACATCGGTTTCAGTGAGGTCCACTTCACCGGATGTGTCGGCTCCGGAATCCGCACTCATGTCCTCGGTAGGTTGTCCGGAGTCACCGTCATCACCACAACCCACCATCACGCCGCTTATCATTATAATAAGAAAGCCAACTACATTTTTTGTCAGAGTTTGTGAAAAAAGTTGGGCGTGTTCTGGGGCCGCGAATTTTGCGCCGAATTGGACTCGAAAAACCCGAGTCATATCGGGAATATGGCGCAGGGTTTTTCGGAGCCAAGTCGGCCAAAAGTCACCCGCACCGGGACGCGCAGCTATTTTTTCACAAACTCTCATACGAACCTCCATCACGAAACCTACCGCTGCCCCCAACAAACCACGTCGGGCGCATTGAACATCCTGGAAGCATACTGGGTTGTACACTTCGTTTTCAATTGCCGGTTGTTTGGTCTCGCGATATTGACGAAAGGGCGGTTTCGTCGCTACGTTGCACCTGGTCGGAATATCGTCGAAGCACTCCGGCTTAAAAGGACACGCGGTGCACTGCCAGGCGATGGCGGAGGCAAAGGTAGGCGCACCTCGAAAACAGATTCCAATCTCTATCCCGCCCGAATCACCTCGAATCACCCATGGGTTCTTTCGAAATCGTTCAAAAATTTGTGACGGACATGCGTAAAGCGCTTGTTCGCCTGGCGTTGGCCGAAGGATTGTGCGTTTTGGCCACCGGGGTATTGCTGTTGTTGGCCGGCGCAATGTTGCTGGCCAATCACATAGAACAACCCCATCTGTTACGAGCTGCGGTGTGGGTCAGCCTTCTGGTGGTGGCCGCCACCGCCGCCGTTGCGATAGGGCAGCCTTTGGTTTGGACCCGTTCGACACGTAAGATAGCGCTTTATGTGGAATCCCGGCTCCCGAATTTGCACAGCGCCATCGTGAGCACCGTGGAGTTCGGCGGTTTGACGGGGTCCAAACCCGACCTGGTCGGACTTTCGATGCCCTTGGTTCAACAAACGGCCCAAACCGCGGCAAACCACCTGCGTGACCTGGCGCCCGACAAACTAACAGATAAAGCCCGCCTCGACTCACTTAAGCGGCTGGTTCTGGCGGTGTCGGTGACAACCATGTTGGCGGTTTTCTGGTCTCCGGAAACGTTTCGTGCCGGTGCGGTGGCCTTGATGAGTGATCCGATCAGCACCACGGTTGAAGACACCACGACGGGACAGATTGTGGATGTGGCGGTACGGGATATCCGTATTCGGTATGAATTTCCGGCATATATGGGGTTGCCTGCCCGGGATGTGTTGGGCGCGGCCGGCGATTTGACGGCTTATCCGGGCACGGAAATCCGGATCGAAGGCAAAACCATCACTCCAGTCAAAACGGGTGAATTGGTGTTTTTTGCGGCGGCCAATGCCGAAACACCGGTGCGTGTGCCGCTGACTGTGGGTTCAGAGTCGACGGTTTCGGGGCGGTTTATCGCAACGGTTTCGGGGACGTATTCTTTTGAATTTACGACACCGGATGGTGAACACCTGTCCGAACGGGCGCGCCGGGCGGTGGACCTGGAACCGGATTTGGCGCCGGAGTTGGTGTTGTTGATTCCCCAGGCGGATTTGGAAGTGAATCTCAACGATTCGGTACCCGTGGTGTTTCGAGCGACGGACGATTTTGGACTTGGAACCATTGAGTTGGTCCACCAGGTGCGCAACAAAGGAGAGCCGGTGCGCCAACGGGTGCAGACTTTGGAGGCGGAAAAACAGTTTCAAGGCGATACCCAATTGGAATTGGCATCGTTGGATCTGAAACCCGGGGATACCGTGGATGTGTGGGTGGAAGCCCAGGACCTCAATACCGTCAGCGGCCCGACCAGGGGGCAGAGTGAGGTGCGCAGTATCAAAATCTGGTCGCCGGCAGAAAAACACGAAGAAATCGTTGATTCATTGGCGCAGATAGTCGAGCTGATGCTCACGTTGCTTGCCGACCGGTCGGAAGGGCTTCTTGCGGAAGGCCGATTCGAGCATTACCCGGCGATATTGGACTCGGTGGGGGTGTACAACGCGCAGTCGCAGGTCTTGGTAAAAGCGTTGGACGCGGTGCTGGAAGCGGTGACCTTGGACCCGCTGATGCCCGAAGATGTGCATGGGCAGATCATGGTCATCCGGACCCGCCACGACGAAATCCAACGTGCGGAAGCACATACGTTGACAAAAGCGATTCAGGTTGCGCAGATGGATACGCGGAAAACGGAACGAATTTCGTTGTTTAGTGGGCACAACAACGATGTGATTGGCGCGTTGGAAAAAGACATCATCGCCCTGGAAAAACTCGTCGATAAGTTAAGAGAACAAAAGCTGATGGAGCAGACCCGCGATCTGTTGTCGCAGCAAAACGAACTGATGGATTTGCTTGCGGCAATGAAAGACGGCGCCAGTCCCGAAGATCAAGAAAGAGCCCAAAAGCAGGTGGATCAACTGCAACAACAATTGGAAAACATGATGCAGCAGGTGGCAAAAAGCGCAAAAAACCTGCCGTATGAAAATTTTAACGCCGGCGCATTGGATCCCGAGGGGACCCAAAAAAATGTGATGGATTTTCAGAAGATGTTGGATGAAATCCGCAAAAAAATTCAGGAAGGCGACATGGAGGGGGCGATGAAGTTGGCGGAAGAAATGCAGAAACAAATGGCGGAAATGATGGCGCAAATGGAGCAGGGATTTGAAGGCATGCCGATGGCCGGAGGCGGCGGGCCTTCGCCGATGATGCAGGAAATGCAGGGAGACCTTGCGAACTTGGAGCGGGAGCAGGCGAAGCTGGTTGAAGAAACCGACCCGGTCGCCGAAGCCCAGCGGAAAGCCATGGAAGAAAAACGGAAAGAACAACTCGACGCCATTTTGGAAGAACAAAAACAAAAAGCGCAGGCGTTGCGGGAAGAGTTGGATCAGATAAACCCCAAAAACGTTTCCGAATCGTCGCGAAATAAATTGGCGGACTTAAAGAACAATGCGGCGGAACTGAAAGATACGCTCGAGCAAAAAGAAGTCGCGCAAGCGCAAAAAACCGCTGAAAAATTGGCGCAGGACGCAGCTAAGTTAAAAGACGAAATGAAGGCGGAGGCGGAGAAACAAAAGTCCAAACAACAGAAAAAAAGCATCGAGAAGTCTTCTGGGCAGTGCGAAAACGCCGGCAACACCGCGTCGGACATCGCCAAAGCGCTCGACGAATTGACGGCTGATCCAAGTGATCCGAACAACGCCGAGCACCAGAAAAAACTGAAAGAGCTGGCCGAACGCCAACGTGGGACCAAGGAGAAACTCAAAGAATTTGGTCAAAAGATGGCGGAAAATTCGGAAGGGATGCCTGGGCTGAAAGAGATGTTCGATGAAATGTTGGAGGGGGCCGAACAATCGATGGAGCAGGCGCAGTCGAAGTTGGAACAGGGGAAGGGTCAACAGGCGTCGTTACATGAAGAAGATGCGTTGGACCAGTTGGGCCAGGCCAAAAAACGGATGCAACAGATGATGCAATCGCGGCCGGGACAAAGCGGGGTCGGCGCCGGATTGTCGAACGAAAATACCGAAATACCGAAAGCCGAAGATTATGCGCCACCGGCAGCGTTTCGGGAGGCGGTGTTGCGTGCAGAAAAACAGCCGTCACCCAAGAAATACGAAGAACTTAACAAAGAATATTATAAGAGTCTGTTCCGGTAAGATAACCAGACTACCGTAGGGGTGGATTGCCCACTGGGTCGGTGCGATTTGGAAGTGGTGGAACGATGAAATACAACAGACGGAAACTCACTTTGCTGACGGCAGTGCTGATGACGGTGGGCCTGTGGACTCAAGCCGCCCTTGCCGTGGCGGGGCCGGGACATGAACCGGAATCGGTGTTGGGGGCGCTTGGTCAGGCGTTTGCCGACAATCCGTTTGACCGGGCGATGAAAGCCATGTCCGACGAGTTGATCGACGTGGCCGAACCGTTGGTCCAGGAGTTGGAAACGGCGGAACCGGGGAGTTTTCGGGCGTTGGTGGCGCGAGCGCGGTTTCAATATCTGCTCAATGATTTTTCAGCGGCGTTGGAAACCCTCAACGGTGCCGATGCCATCGCAAAAGCGGGGGAAATGGAGCGGGTGCGATGGTTTGAAGATCTGCTCCGGTCGACGTACGCCACAACCCAGGGTCACAAAAAAGTAACAACATCCCGAGGGCATTTTGTGTTGTGGGTGACCCCGGGACCGGATGAAGTGTTGATTCCGTATGCGGACGAAGCCTTGGAAAACGCCCATGAAGTGTATGGCGAGTTGTTTGGGTATCGGCCTACGCGGCCGGTCCATGTTCATATTTATCAACGGGTGGAGGATTTGGCGGCCGTCAGCTCGTTGAAAGTGACCGAAATTCAGACAAGCGGCACCATCGCGTTGTGTAAATACAATCGGCTGATGATCACGTCCCCGCGGGATTTGTTGTTTGGTTACGATTGGTTGGATACCTTGGCCCACGAATACATCCATTATGTGATCATCAAGGCTTCCAATAATACCGTTCCGATCTGGCTGCATGAAGGGTTGGCAAAGTTTTTTGAAAACCGGTGGCGTGAAGCCAAAGACGCGGTGATGAAGCCCACCTCCCAGGATCTGCTTGCCGGTGGGCTGGAACAAAATCGGTTGATCACGTTTGAACAAATGAGCCCGTCGATGGCCAAACTGCCAAGCCAGGAAGATACCGCACTGGCATTTGCCGAAGTGTTTACGGTGATGAATTATTTGAAAAATCGGGTCGGAATGGAGGGGATCGGCAAAACCATTTTGGCCATGCGAAACGGAAAAACCGATCGCGAAGCGATCGAGTTGGCGTTGGGGGTTTCATTCGATCGATTTCAGGAAGATTGGCGAAAATATTTGAAAACCCTTGATCTGGTTCGCCTTCCTGGCGGGTATGCGCAGAAGTTGTATTTTAAGAACAAAAACAAAAACGAAGACGAGTTGGAATCTCTTGAGGCCACGGCGGCCAAAGACCACACTTATTTAGGGGATTTGTTGCGGGCACGAAAACGATATTTGGGGGCGAGCAAACAATACCGGAAAGCGAAAGTGACCGCCGGAGATACGTCCCCGATTATCCAGTCAAAGTTGGGGGCAACCCTGATTGAACTTGGGCAATACGACGAAGCGATCAAAGAATTGGCGCCGCCGATTCAATATTACCCGGAATATGTACTCATTTTTCTTCATACAGGGCGTGCTTATCTTGCAAAGAAAGACTACAACAATGCCGCGTTGTATTTGGAACGAGCGGTGCGATTGAATCCGTTCGATCCGGACGCACACAGCGGTTTGTTGACCGCATATCAGAATCTCGGCAATGCCGAATTGGTCAAGCGGGCGGAAAATTCGCTGCGTTTGCTGCAATAACGACCTTACAGCAGGAAGGATTACACTTTGGCGTCGCAAACTGAACGAACTGCAAACCCAGGGTCCACAACGTCGATGCCGTCGGTAGACGATGCGCAGGCGGCCGAAGAGATGGGGCGAATCCGCAAAATTTTGGACGCGGAGTTGTCGAAACGAATCGTGGGCCAAAAACGGATTATCGAATTGTTGCTCACGAGTATGTTTGCCCGCGGCCACTGCTTGTTTGTCGGTGTTCCGGGGTTGGCAAAAACCTTGTTGATCAGCACGTTGGCGCAGGCGCTGAATCTGCGGTTTAACCGTATCCAATTCACCCCGGACTTGATGCCGTCGGACATCACCGGCACCGATGTGTTGGAAGAAGATGCAACAACCGGCAAACGGATCTTTCGTTTTATCCAAGGCCCGGTGTTTTGTAACATCTTACTGGCCGACGAGATCAACCGAACACCACCAAAGACCCAAGCAGCACTGTTGCAGGCCATGCAGGAGCAGCAGGTGACCGCAAGCGGGACGAATTACCCGTTGACGCCGCCTTTTTTGGTGTTTGCAACCCAGAATCCAATTGAACAGGAGGGGACGTACCCCCTTCCGGAGGCTCAGTTGGATCGATTTATGTTTTCGATAGACGTTCAATATCCGGAATTTGAAGACGAAGTGGAAATCGTTCGAACCACTACCCGCCCGCGGGATACGCAGATCAACAAGGTGCTCACGCCTGAAGAAATCTGCCGGTTCCAGGACCTGGTTTTGCGGGTGCCGGTAGCCGACCACGTGGTGCGGTACGCGGTAAAACTGGTGCAGGCGACCCGACCCGCGGCGGAGTCGGCGCTTCCGTTTGTCAAAGAATATGTGTCTTGGGGGGCCGGCCCACGTGCATCCCAATGCCTGATTCTGGGTGGGAAAGCGCACGCGGTTTTGAACGGTCGGTCGTGGGTGGGGACAGACGACGTACGGTTTTTGGCGCATAGTGTGCTCCAGCATCGGATTCTGCCCAATTTTCATGCCGAAGCGGATCGGATCGATTCCCGGGCGATCATCGATGAGGTCTTACGTTCGGTGGTCGAGGAAGACATTCGCCGATGACGTCCAGCGAACAACCATCCGCAGCACGTGGAAACGCGGTTTCGGCGTTGTTGGAACCCGAGTTACTCATGCGGCTTAATCAACTGAAGGTTCAAAGCCAAAAGAGGATGACGGGCGCCATTGTGGGGAGGCATCGCAGCCCGAGTCATGGTGCGTCGATTGAATTCGCCGAACACAAAGAATACACGCCTGGAGACGAGATTCGGCACTTAGATTGGAAGGCTTACGGTAAGTTTGACAAGTATTATGTGAAACGATACGAAGACGAAACGAATCTGCGTACGTTTTTGATTGTCGATGCTTCCGGGTCGATGGGGTATGGCGAGCCCATCAGTAAGTTACGCCATGCGGCTCGGTTGGCTTCGGCATTGGCGTTTGTTCTGCTCAAACAACAGGACAGCGTGGGGCTCATCACGGTGTCCGACAAGGTGGACCACTACATTCCGCCGCGGGCGCGCAGCAGCCATCTCGAAGATGTGTGCCGAACCCTGGTTGCGCTGCGGCCGGCAGGAGCGACCTTGCTCGCCCAGGGACTACAGCAGGTGACGGAGCATGCGCGGCGACGCAGCACGGTGTTTGTGCTCAGCGATTTGTTTGATCAATCGTCCGGGTTGGAAAAAGGGTTGACGCAGCTAGCCCAGCGGCACGAAGTGACGTTGCTTCATGTATTGGACCGGGATGAACTGGAGTTTCCGTTTGATCAACTGACGGTTTTCCGGTCGATGGAAGACGAAGCGGAAGTGTTGGCGGAACCATTGGTTATTCGCGATACGTATCTGCGGGAACTGACGCGGTTTCGGGAATCCATGCGGAGGATGGCGCTCAAAAATGGAATGGGGTATCACCTGGCCAATACCGCCGAGGCGGTGGACACCATTCTGGTGCGGTGTTTGACGAGCCGTACCGTTTCCAAACGAAGTGAGGCCGATGCAGTTTGAGAGCCCATGGTTGCTTTTGGGAATGTTGGGCGCGGCCATTCCGATTGTGATCCATCTGATCAACCGGAAACGTGCGCGGGTGGTTCCGTTTGCCGCAATCGATTTTCTGTTGCGGTCCAACAAACGGCTTGCACGAAAGCTTAAATTAAAGCAGCTCATTCTTTTATTACTCCGTATCTTATTGATTGCCGCCATTCCGTTTGCGCTGGCGCGGCCGTATTGTATTCCCGACGAAACACCGATGCGCGGGGAACGCCCGCCGGCAAGCGTGGTGTTTGTGATCGACAACAGCTTGAGCACCCGTTATTTACACGATGGAAAAACGTTGTTGGACGCGGCTGTTCACAAGGTCCAACAGATCGTGGAACAACTCGGGGCGGGAAGCAATGTGGCGTTTGTTACGTCGGCGCGGCCGGCTACCCCGCTGACCAACGATTTGACGGTTGAACCGGCCCAAATCGCCGACGCCCTGAGTCGGGTACGTCCGAGCGCCAACACCGGCGATATGGCGGCGGCGTTGCGGATTGCCGAGACGATTCTCACGACGTCGACTCTGCCGGAAAAACGGATCGTATTGCTCACGGATTTGCAGGCGACGGAATGGGAAGGGATGGAGCCGCCGTGGGCGTTTGATCCGCCCCCGCCTTTGGAAATTGTCGATATCAGCCCCAAAGATGAAGAACTCAACAATGCCGGAATCACGGCGGTCCGTGTGGACCGTGCTTCGGAAACGTCGCCGCAGCACGTCCGAATCACGGCGGAAGTCAGCGCGTTTGGGCAGCGGGCGTTTACGGGAGTCGTAACCCTTAAATTAGGAGACTCGGTCGCGGAAAATACGGTGTCGATTCCTCCCGGAACGACGGTTGAAACGTCGTATCTGATGAAAGTCAAACCCGGAACCTTGCCGACCGGCGCCGTATCGATACCGGAAGACGCCCTGCCGGCCGACAATACACGAAGTTTTGCGGCATCGTTTTTGGGATCGTTGACGGTGCTGGTGCTCAACGGTGCTCCCCGAACGATTCCTTACCGCGACGAGGTATTCTTTTTGGAAAAAGCGCTCCGCTCGGCGGACAACGACGCCCAAGCGCGGTTGCAGGTGCTGGTGGTCAAAGCGGAAGAAACCACCCCGCAGCAGATCAAATTGGCGGACGTGGTAATTTTGGCCAATGTGTTGTCATTGTCCCCGGAAAACATTGTGGCTCTTGAGGAGATGGTGGATCAGGGCGGCGGTGTGTTGTTTACGGCCGGCGACAATGTGACTGCGGAATACGGCAAAATGTTTGAAAAGTTGCTTCCTTTGCCGATTCGGGAAATCAAAAAGGTGGTGGATCCGAACGATCCGGAAGCACCGATCAAAGCGCTGACCGTCGATTCGGTGATGATGGCGCATCCGGCGACCCGAATGTTTTCAAACATGCGGGAATCGAGTCTTTTGTCGACGGAATTTTACACCTATCTGCTGTTGGGAACCGCGACGAATCTGGATCAGGGAGTCAACACGTTGCTAAGTTACCGCAATGGGGCGCCGTTGTTGGTGGAGCGCCACAAAGGCCGAGGGCGGGTTGCTCTGTTAACGACAACCGTGGATATGGACTGGGGCGATTTGCCGATTCGGTCCACGTTTTTGCCGTTGATTCAGCAGTTGGTGCTGTATTTGGGTGGCCGGCTTTCGGTCGGCAATCCGACGGATGTGTTGGTAGGCGAATCGGTCGCGGTTCGGGTTATCAGCGGGGATACGAGGATTGTGATCGAAGCGCCGGACGGAAAAACAACCGAAGTGGAACATTTGGGTGATGTGGTAGAAGGAGCGGTTCATTTTGACAGTACCAACCTTCCCGGAGTGTATACGGTTTCTCGGTATCGCGCCGAATCAACGACCGCAAGTGTCGATGCGTTTGCCGTAAACAGTCCCCCGCAGGAAAGTACGTTGGCAAAAATGACGGTGGACAACGTTTTGAACGCGTTGACCGCCAATACCGATACCCAACAGAAAAACCTGACCGTGATGTTGTCGCGAACCGACGAACGCCGGACCAACGTGTGGCCATACCTTCTGGCCGGTTTGTTCGTGTTGTTGATGTCGGAAGCAATATTGTTTGTGCGTGGGTAAGAGCGTGTTTGAATATCTAAGAGGGTGTTTGGGTAAAAAAAGACGAATCATGCTGCAATGCGATTGAGCATCAGAGTGCTCATGCTGATGAGAATTCAGGTGGCTGAGGAGGAAGTCAAGCGCTCGTAATCCTTGCTTGTACGGCGATGGCGTCCAATCCAGGCAAATGTTCGTTCGACAATCCATCGGTGCGGCAAAACCCTGAAACCGTTGTCGGCGGGCTGGGAAGCCATGACGGCGGGCGAACCCTTGCCGTCGAGCGGAGGCCCGCCGTCAGTCGCGGTCCAGGAGCCTGGCGAAGTATCGTTTTTTCGGACAATGTCCAGGGTGATACCGGTTTCTTGTTCCACGTGGGAGACAAGTGTTCCTGCGTATCCGCCGTCCGCCCAGATTCGAGTGACGTTGGAAAACTCTTGATGAAACTCTGCGTTTATCAATGATTTTGCACCATCGCGATCTTGAATGTCAGCGCTATGAACCACGAGCGCCAGCAACAGACCGAGGACATCCACCACGATGTGCCGCTTTCGACCGCTGACCTTTTTGCCCGCGTCATAGCCCCTCAGCCCTCCTTGCTCGGTCGTTTTAACCGATTGGCTGTCGATGATAGCGGCAGTGGGTTCCTTTTGCCGACCTGAAGCAATTCGTATCTGCTCCCGAAGATGTTCCGTTACTTTCTCCCATATTCCTAATCGTATCCACTCATAGTAATAGCTGGCCACAGTTTTCCAGTTCGGAAAGTCGTGGGGAAGATAGCGCCACGCACAGCCCGCGCGCGCGATGTAGCGAACGGCATTGACTATTTCTCGTACGCTCACGGTTCGCTGGTTACCTCGAGGATCGCGGGAGAGGACAAAGAACGGTTCGATTTGGTTCCACTGCGCGTCGGTGAGATCGCTGGGGTAGTGACGTCGCTCTCCGGGGCGGTCGGGAATAACCGGGGGCCTCTTGTACCGGACCACCACCCGCGGTTTCTTTGATTTTGGCTCACCGGATGGATTCTCGCCTTCTTGCTGTACCTTGTCACCAGATGAATCCCCAGAATCGTTTCCGCCGAACGCTTTTAACTTACGAGCGTGTCTATCGTCCTTCCGGAACGTAATGCCGACCCCAAGAAGAGACCGACGAACGAGATTCGGGACCAACCGCTTTCCCGTCAACTGTCCAAGCTCTTCCGCAAGGACCCGGAGGCTCTTGCGTGGGTCTTCAAATACAAGTACTTTCAGTTGCTCGACCTCCACCGCGCTGAGTTTGGGTCGACGGCCACCGCCTGGTTTGCGCTTGCGCCGGGGAGTTTCGGGAGTGGGGAGTGTGTCTTGCGTCATAACACGCTTGTACAGCGGTTTTTTATTCCGTCAAGTTTTTCACAAACACC
>JABWCM010000003.1 GCA_013360285.1 Myxococcales bacterium | reverse complement strand
AAAGTACAAAATCAGTGTTTTATGGCACAAATCGACGCGCCGATCATTGGCTGGGTACAACGGGCACGACTCGTCGTTGTGGATCACCTTGATGTGCCATGTGAACATATCAAGAACAGTTGGCGGGTCAGTTTGGAGCATCGATTGGCACGGGGGACGCTGCATGGACGATAAGTTTCGCCATGAATGTGGTATTTTTGGTGTATTCGGTGAACAGGATGCGGGACGATGGACCTGCGTGGGGCTTGGCGCTCTTCAGCACCGCGGCCAGGAGTCAGCGGGCATTGCTGCGGTAGCCGGGTCGCAAATCAATCTGGTACGCCAAATGGGCCTTGTTGCTGACATCTTTGACGAGCCGGCCCTAGATCGGCTGTCGGGAGACAGAGCAATCGGCCATGTACGTTACTCAACATCAGGGTTAAGTGAGCCAAATAGCGCCCAACCTTTTGTCATCGATCACCCAGGCGCACGGCTTGCAATCGCCCACAACGGCAATCTGATCGACGCACTCTCTTTGCGGCGGAGCCTAAAGCAGCAAGGGATATTGTTTCAATCTACCAGCGACAGTGAAATCATTCTGCACCTTTTGGCACACACTCCCGGAAAAACACTGACCGACCGCGCCATCACTGGATTGTCCCAGTTACGCGGTGCTTACTCCCTTTTGGCGGTGGATCAAAACTCCATGATCGCGGTACGAGATCCGTGGGGATTTCGTCCACTGGTCATCGGCAAAAAACAAGATGCCTGGGTATTTTCGTCAGAGACCTGCGCCTTATCTGAGTTGGGAGCCGCGTTTATCCGTGAAGTGCAGCCTGGCGAAGTGGTGACCGTCGACGCCACAGGACAATCCAGTAGAACCCTTGGAGACCCTGTTCGACACCACCAGTGTGTTTTTGAGTTGGTTTATTTTGCCCGCCCTGACAGCATCGTTTTTGGCGAAAGCGTAGTTGCAGCCAGGAAAGCAATGGGAGCGGCTTTGGCCCGAACAAAACCCGTTCCGCAGGCCGACATAGTCATTCCCGTACCCGATAGCGGTGTCTTCGCCGCCATAGGATATGCGCACGAGACGAGAATACCTTATGAAATGGGCCTCATGCGGAGCCATCACGTACGACGCACTTTCATTGAACCCACCTCATCTAACCGTACTCATGGAGTTCACCAAAAACTCACCGTAAATCAGGAAGTGGTCTCCAATCGACGTGTGATCGTCGTTGACGACAGTCTGGTCCGCGGAAATACCGCCAAGTACATGATTGGTTTGTTGCGCCGCGCCGGGGCAAAGACGGTGCACGTTCGAATTGCTTCCCCGCCGGTACAGTGGCCATGTTATTTTGGAATTGACACCCCGGACCGAAACGAACTGCTGGCCGCAATACAGTCAGTAAACAATATCGGTGATTTTCTGGGCGCAGATTCGCTGGAATATCTGGATGCCGACGCCTTACATAGGTCGATTCAGATGGGCGCGACCCGCAGGAAATACTGCGATGCGTGTTTTACCGGGGCGTATCCATCCGACGTGAACCCCAATGGTCCACGCCGGACGTCACAGGTTGGTTAGTTAACGCAGTATCCATAACACACCGCCGGGCAAATCATACCCGGTGCACAACCGGGTGGCGGCAAACAAATTTCTCCTGCATTACATTTTGTCCCCGTTGGACAATCCTGATCACCATAACAGCCAATTTTGGTCGGGTTTGGCACACACATAAAAAAGCACGAATCACATTCGGGGCAGCCCGGAGGGGGTACACACGTGCACGTAGAACCTGTTGGGCATGCTCCTGTAGGCTGACACATGGGGTATTTGGGTTCACATACGCCCGGTTTGGATGCAACAAAACATTGCGCCCCACACGGACAGGTTATTGCACCCTTGCAGACATAATGTTCACCACAATCGGCATCCTTCCAGCACTGACCCATCGGCGGTTTGGGTTCACACACCCCGGCAACACACGCCATACCGGTTTTGCAATCCGAGTCGGCCTTACAACAGCCTGGTGGAAGGTTCGGCACACACTTTCCCTTTAAATAACATGGCGCAAGGCAAGTGGGATCGGACCCTGGGTTTGTCCCACAAGGGCAGATGGTTTCCAATTCACAATGGGTGCCCGATGGACAATCGGCATCACTCAAACAAACAGGTTCGTCCGGAATACATTTACCCGGTTGGGATGGAACAATACACAACGCACCACAAGGACACGTAATCGCCCCTTCACAATGGCTGCCCTGGGCGCAGTCACCATTGTCCCAGCACAGACCGGGGCCGGGAGCCGGCTCACATACACCTTCAACACACACTAACTTAGCAGCCGGCGACAAGCAGTCGGCATCGGATGCACAACACCCGGGCTCTTTCTTCTTACACATTCCCGTAATGAAACAAGGCCCGTCACACATAGTGGGATCCACACCTGGCGGGCAGGAACATTGTGTTTCTTCAACACATTCGTACCCATCAGGACACCAACCCGTCTGTAAACAATCGTTGCCGCACAACAAAGACTCCAAGGGAACTGGCCCACATCCTTCATGGCAGTACCCATCACTGCCACATGTCCAATAGTTATCGCAACTTGCGCAAAGAAGTGGGCAAGGTTTGGAATAGGACAACCCGGCCTTGTAACAATCACAGGTGTCGTTGCATTTGGCCTTACAAGTGTCTGCACAGCCATCGCCATTGGTATCAATACCATCTTGGCCCACGGGACACGTTACGGATTGGCATTTACATTTGCCGGGATAAGCCAAACCTGTTCCCGCTTTAAGCCTCAGGCAATCGTTGCCATAGGTTTTTCCGTTACACCCACAAACCGGCGCAAAAATCCGCGGACACGTACTGGGAACGGGTGTGCATAACCCGCTGTCGGCATTACAACTATTGGGATCGCACACAGAACCCTTGACACACTGGGAGTCGTCAACGCACGTATTTTTGCATACTCCGTCGTAATCTTTGGAAATTCCCGCCATTTCCATTTCGCATTCGTTGCCGTAGGTTTTTCCGTCGCAACCACACACGGGTTTCAAGAAAAGTGGGCACACTTGGGGAAACGATGTACATTTTCCATATTCAGCGGGCGTGTCGCATCCACCGGCTCTTATCTTACAATACTGACTCTTGGGGCACTGGAGCCCTTTCGGCCCGCCACATAACCCAAGCAATGAAGTCGCCTCCCCCTCAATGGAACTGTACGCCTCCGTACCCTCTTCAGATGTATCCATGGTGGAATCCGCACAGTGACTCAATGCGACTACGCACACCACTGCAATAAACCACCGAAACAGGGTCAAACGATTTGAATTCATCTTGCACCTCCGGACTTGAACCGACTCACCTGGCCGAAAACCGTGATTTCACCGGTTACATGACCAGCGTTTTTACTTTATGCCCAGCTCCATCGAAATACCAGTCACATCGCCCCCATTGAGCAACATTCTCATTCCGCACCTCGGCGCCGACCGTTGAACATTGTTCAGCCGATTTATTTTGCCGTCAGCGTAGCGCGATGGGTTTGATTGCCTGGTTTGCGAAAATACACGTGGATCTTCTGATCGGGAGTCTTAAGCCAAGATGGTCCGTCTTGACCAAACCCCTGGGTGGTGGGCACCAATACAGGATTTTTTGACCACTTGGTCCAATTCAGCAAATCGGTAGACCGGGCGATCCCGCTGGACCATTTCGCCACGTCATAAGGCGGATCGGTCGACCCTTCAAAAACCATATAATAATCATTTCCTTCGGCAATAATCGACCGCCATCCGACCGTCCCCGAGTCCCAACTCCCGGCGACACCGGTTTTGATGATCGGGTTTTGGGGATGACGCACCAGCGTTTTCAAATCAGTACCGGTAGCCACACCAATCTGAACATCCTTCCCATCAAACCCATGGTAGAACAAATACCAAGTGCTTCCCTTTTTCCACAGACTGGGTGTACCGATATTCACCTTTTCCCAACCCGTGGTTTGATGTTTTAGAATTGGATTCGCTGCGGACTTAATCCACGTGACCCCGTCCGTGGACGTCGCCAACCCAATGTCCCCTGGCCAACTGCTCGATAACCCTGCCCCTTCGTAAACCAAATACCACGTGTTACCTTCTTTCCACACACCGGGAAAACTCGCGAGTCGATCATCAAAAAAAGGAGATTGCCCTTGGGAAACCGCTACGGTTTTGTGCAATATCCAAGCAATATCATGCCAATAGACTCGAAATTCCAACGAATGATTGGCTTGGGGGTTAAAATTCAAATTGAAGATTTGGTCGGAAAACACCCCAGAAAATTCGTTACGAAACACGTCACGCGATGCGAGTATTTGTTGGTCGGTTGCATCGAAAACATCCAATGTCACCACTTTCTTGGTATCGGCACTGTTGTTGTCGATTTGCAACACGAAGCTGGCGGTATTCGGTCCCGAAGGGATCATCAGGGTATACGGCCCATAACTCATGTGCCCTGGTGGATCCGTGGCTGTAGAAGCCTCCCACCCGTTCACACCGGCTTTTCCAATGACGTGCGCCAAATCTTTTTTTGCATCGTATTCC
This sequence comes from Myxococcales bacterium, assembly GCA_013360285.1. Lineage (GTDB taxonomy): Bacteria > Myxococcota_A > UBA9042 > JABWCM01 > JABWCM01 > JABWCM01. Next base: position 66,391 of record JABWCM010000003.1, on the reverse strand, counting down.
CACTGCCAGGCCCCACCGATATCCATGGCGATACCTTTATTGGTGAAGTTTACACCGTTGGGACTGGTTGCGAGGCCGGTCGCCGATCTGCCAATACCCGCAGCAACATAGTTGGCAATGTAGTATGTCCAATAGGTGGTTCCGTCCCACCATGGTGAAATGAAGTGCATGGCAAACGAACCACCAAACGGACCTTGGGTTTTGTCCTCTTGAAGTTTGGCAGTGTCATTCCAAAGGTCGGCCAATGTAACGCAGAGTTTTTTTGTCCCCGCACACACACCACCCGAACAAACGTCATTACCAGTGCAGGCGTCGTTATCGTTACAGGATAAAGCGTTGGGACTATAAACACATCCGGTTTGAGCGACACAAGCATCTGAAGTACAGGGGTTGTTGTCATTACAAATAACTGCCCCACCTCCCGCACAACTTCCTTCGATACAAATGTCGTTGATGGAACAAAGACTGCCGTCATCACAGGGTTTTTTATTTGGCAGATGTTGACACCCAACTAGTTTAACACAAAGGTCATCGGTACAAGAATTGTTGTCTTCACATTCAAACAATCCATTTCCTACACACGAGCCATTTTGACATTGATCCTGTGTAGTACAGGGATCGAAATCATCACAAGGACCGGTTTGTGGCAAAAATTGACATCCGGTTTGTGGATCACAACTGTCCGACGTACATAGGTTTCCGTCCAAACACACCACCGCGACGCCGCTCCGGCATTGGCCATTCTTACAAGAGTCTCCTGTGGTGCAGGCATTTCCGTCGGAACAGGCGCCGGATGTCGGCACGGCAAGGCACCCCAACAGAGGGTCACATTCCGCAGTCAGACATTCCTCTACGACGGCACACGTCGACATACCTCCAAGAACACAGGGATGAACACAGATCGAATCGGTATTTGTCTGAAAACACACGTTGGACAAACAATCTTTGTCAGCGCTGCACACACAACCCAAACCACCCGGACATTCGAAAACCCCGTCGGATACAACAATCACGTCCGTGGGTGTCTCGCCGGCGTCCGGAACTTCATCTTCCACATCGGAGGTGACTTCAACATCAGATGCACCATCGACAAACAAAGACCCATCATCAAGACTATCCGAAAACGGGTTCCAGTCGGGCAATTCCTCGCCTGTGGCACTGTCCGGCAATGTCTCGGAAACACCTGCCGTATCGGCATCGGAGCCGTTTCCCACCACCGTAACATCGGAAATGTCGGTCCCAGGAAAGCCGGTGACATCCGAAAACCCAAACGAGTCTGAAGTATGTGACCCGAGGTCAATCACAACATCAAAAAAAGGAACATGTGTGCCGTTGGTATCCGGGTCACCGGCGGCGGTGCTATTGTGATCGTCGCAACCAGGCGCAATACCGCCAAAGACCAACAAAACGACCAGCCAAACTCTGTTAAACATCTCAACCTCCGTTCCGCCAGGTCTATTTGCGCCGTGCCGGAAAACGACGTTCGTCAAGATGTCAATGTAACGCAGATAAGAGGGTGTTTAAAATATTTATCCTCGGCGAGCGAGTCAATGGCCGTCGCGAGCCGTTTTTGTCGACCGAGGCCCACCGGAGGCATGCCCAGAGGCACGTCGAGGATGGGCCGACCGAAGCAAAATCGGCATATTAGGCCATAGGCTCGCGCAGCAGGATTAAATATTTAATCACCATCAAAGAGTTTGTGAAAAAATAACTGAACGAACTTGGACGGATGCTTTTGGCCCCACTGCCCAGAAAAAAACCTGCGCCATATTCCCGATATGACTCGTTTTTTTTCCGTGCATCGGGACCAAAATCCCCGCGTCCAAATCCGTCCCCATATATTTTCACAAACTCAAAGAGTTTGTGAGTCACCGAATGGGTCATTTGTGGGATGAAATCTGGGGAACTTTTCCGAAAAACAACGTCTCTGCTTTGTCGCCCGAGGTGATTGTGCCAATTGGGTGCATCCCAAATCGACGGGCAACACGTTCACCGCCGGCCGATACCGTCATCGCACAAAGAGCTACGGGTGACACTCGTTTCAACGCCGCATCCAGGTCCGAAAGCAAACGCCTTGTGAGCGGTGTGCCCACAAAAGCAGGTGCGACCGAGTAGTTAAATACATAATAGAGTCCCGTGTGAGGTTGACCCACATACGGAAACAAAGTTTGGCGAACAACAGTTGGAACGTGGCCTTGGGTGAGCTGCTCATGCAGCGTGTTCGACACGGGATAAAATCCATAGTAGCCAACCGGCAGACTGACCTCGTCTATCTCGGTAAAATAAGTACAAAACCCAGTAGGATAATACGACAACACCCGGGAGAGCCGCATAACGTCTACTTGGTCGGATTCATTTGGGTAACTGGCCCAATCCGCAGCCAGTGTCGCTGTTACAAACCGGGAAAACGAAGGTTCGTCGGACGGAGGGCATGTAATCCCTGTTGTCTGAAGTTCATCAGGAATCCGGTGTAATCGGGAGAGATGGTCTACAACACGACCTACCCACGACAGGTCGACTTGGAACTCCCCACCCACATCAAACATCAGTGGAACATCACGTAGCCGATCGACATATGATGATGGGTTCATGCTACTCCCAAGTGCGTAGGCAAGCCAAAAAGCAGTCTTTCAACGCCTGGCCGTCGTATCCTCCTTCCCATACCCATACCGACCGTCCCTGTGTCCACCGATCTGCTGCCTGCTGAAGCCACTTGCTAAACCGCGCATAACCCTGTTCGGTAACGGCAAGCCCACCAAGTGGGTCATCGATGTGAGCATCGAATCCCGCCGAAACGAACATCAATTGTGGCCTAAAGTGATCCAGAACCGGCTCCGCAAGTTCGGTCCATACCCGCATAAAATCATCATCTTGCGCCCCGGCCGACATCGGCATGTTGAGATTGGTCCCCCGTGCATCAGGACCACCGTTTTCGTCCGCTGTCCCACCTATCGCTGGAAATAGGTTGTTTTGATGGCTCGAAATGAACAAAACGTTGGGATCATTCCAGAATATCTCTTGGGTGCCGTTGCCATGATGAACGTCGATATCCAAAATCGCCACCCGCGTGACCCCCCGGTTTAATGCCCACCGTACCCCAAGAGCAACGTGGTTAAACACACAAAATCCCATCCCCCGGCGTGTACCGGCATGATGACCCGGTGGCCTCCCCAACACCCAGGCAGTCTTCGTACGTCCCTCCAACACTTCATCGACAGCCGCAACCGCTCCTCCGGCAGCCCACAACGCCGCGTCTACGCTCGCCGGCGACAAAATCGTTTCGGCATCTATTTTTCCGTGTTTTCCCCGATACGACAATACCCAATCGACGTAGGATGGTTCATGGATCCAAACGAGCTGTTCCGCGGTTGCCTGATTGGGAATCTCTTTTGTTTTTGCCCATGGCAGGGAAGTTTCGGCGAGAGCATCCAGAAGCGCCCGGAGACGCCACGGGGATTCAGGATGAAACCGCCCGGGATCGTGCAGCAGACAGGTTTTGTGGGTAAATAAACAAACCGACATTCAATCTTACATTCGCAGGAGAAATCCGGGTTAAGGAAACGGCAAGATACAACTCTGAGAGCAACCGTTTTTCTCGAAACAATCCCAGATAACATCGCTTGCCCCCCCTATCCCAAACAGGTCGCTACATAACAAAGTACAGATAAGGGGGTCGGTCGTTCCACAAACGGTTGTACATTTGGATTGACAGGCATTTGTTGTGAGGCAGGCACCTTCCACACACACCGGTGCGGACGCAGCACACACTCCGCAAGTTCCACCACACCCATCACTGCCACATTTTTTGTTTGTACAGCTTGGAGTACAGTCACAAAACTCCAAAGAACAATAATCACAAACATCGGCACAGCAGTCGCCCTTGGATTGGCATGCTGCGTCACAATAACAATTTCCGCTACCTTTGTTGCCACACGCACCGTTGCAGGAACCGGGCGCAGCATCGACACACGTGCCGTTGTGACAAGTCTGGTTAGCGAGGCAAGTGCCACATTGGCCACCACAACCGTTTGGCCCACATTGTTTCCCGGAACACTGCGGAGTACACCCGCTGACACATTTTCCGTTGGTGCAGGTCTGATTCAACCCACAGCTCCCGCAGGATCCACCACAGCCGTCGTCACCACAGGATTTCCCTGTACAATTGGGTGTACAAAACGGCAAACAAATCCCAAATGTGCTGCACTGTGAACCGACAATACAGGTACCGCAGCTTCCGCCACACCCGTCATCACCACATTGTTTGCCGGCACAGTGGGGTGAACAGTTTTCAACACACTGGTTGTTTTTGCAGGAAAACCCCACAGAGCACGATCCACAGGAGCCGCCGCAATTGTCGGAACCACACTGTTTGCCGTCACACGTTGTCTTACAAACACAACTACCCGCTTGGCACACATCTCCTGCGGAACAAGTTCCACACGATCCACCACAACCATCTGGACCACACTCAATGCCAAAACAGTCCGGCGCACATTCGCAAATACCGTCGATACATTCCGCACCGTCAGCACACGTACCACACAATGTGCCACAGCCGTCGTCACCACATTCTTTGTCCGAGCAATCGCCCTTACATCCACATTGACCTTGTTGGCATACATAACCGACGGGGCAGGTACCGCAAGAACCGCCACACCCATCCGGCCCACATTGTTTGTCGCCACAGTCGGTCGAACAACAGGCGCCGGCAAAACAAGTCTGACCACTGGGGCAATTGACAACCGGCTTCCAAGTTTCGCCGTCTGGCTGGCAAACGACCACCGCTTTCCCGTCGCAACCGGTCTCACCGGGTTCACAACCGCTGGTCTCGTCCGGTTCGTTGTTTTGGATATCGGTGCCGCCAAGTGGAGTGTCGGTATCAGGAAGATCGGTCCCACCGGCATCCCCACCGCCGGCGACGTCGGCGGGGGATCGATTGTCGAGGTCCGGAGGCGTTGCTGAATCATTTCCCGCCTGCGTCGTATCCACCCCATCCAGACCATTGACGGTACCGGGAAGATTTAACCCACCGTTACCGCCTCCCCGAGACGATCCGCAGGAAACGGTCAACAAGAGGGCCAACAACCAAAACCATACATAAGTTCGACGTGACATAACCAAACGACCTCCAACTGGACCCAATTGGGATACCATTGTCCATCACAACATTCAAGGGAGGCCCAATCAGCAATGAGCCATAGTGTTGCGCGTTTGGCGACGGGTTGTACGTTGTTGGCGACGATCTGTACACGCATGGCGACGATCTGTACACGCATGGCGACGATCTGTACACGCATGGCGACGATATGTACACGCATGGCGACGATCTGTACACGCATGGCGACGGGTTGTACGTTGTTGGCGACGGGTTGTACGTTGTTGGCGACGGGTTGTACGTGGTTGGCGACGGGCTGTACACGCATGGCGACGGGCTGTACACGCAGGCGACGGTCCGTGCCGAAGCGTTACCGATCATGCCGGTCGCACCGGCATATCCATCCAGTCCATTCAGTCCATCCAGTCCATAGTACGATTCTCAAGCGTACAAAATGTCCATGTTGTACTGGGCGCTTTTTTCCAGGTCGGCTGCGTAAAATTCTTTGGCGGCGTTGTGAAGGATTTTCAACTGGATATAGAGTTCACCCTTGGTTTTCCAGAAAACACGAACGGCTGCAGGCACGGTTTGAATCAACATCGCTTCCTGTTTGGCGTCGTAATTGGATAACTTTGTATGAATTTCGACTCCTTCGGCGATCAACGCGTCGAGACCCTTGCCGGCTGATGCCAATTGGGAATTGTTCGTTTTCATCCAGTCTGTAAACGATTTCAAAGTCGACAACATGGTGTTGACGCTGCGAAGCCGACCGTGAACTTGCATTTCTTCCGGAACCTGGACTCCCACAAGGACGCCACGTTTGTTACGTTTGGTCGCTTTCCGAAGCCAAATTTTGCCTTTGGCCATTTGTTCATCCTGGACCCTGGTCGCCCCTTTGGCGTCCGCCTCGGCAATTTGACGATCCTTCATTGCCTCGTTGATTTGTTCAATGCTGAGGGTCATTTTCTCGTCAATTTTCGGATCCGGTAACAAATCAATAAATCCTTGGGGTTCTTTCAGGAAAAGTTGCAAAGCGACCTCGGATTGCCGAATCAATGGAATGGCCCGCCTGCGCATGCCGAATTCAATATATTCCTGCTCGGTGAACGACATTGGTTTTTCTCCCGTGTGGTTTGGATTGTGTGGCAGAACATCCGTGATGTTGGATGTTGGCGGTGAAATAACGTTAGCCGCCGGGGATGTCAAGATGTCTCAGATGGATCAATCGCAAAAATAAAGAAATAAAACCGGCCTGTTGTACCCGCGTTACCCCAAAATCAATATACATAGATCGGATTGACTTCCGCCCATCGATAGGTGGATTCCGCAAGATCATCATTGGGTGTCAGCCACGGCAACAGGTGTTTTGGACGCATCGTCAGTTCTACTTGATAGGCGCCTACTTCCTCCATAGCATAGTGGATCTGTTCCCCCCATTGGGTGCTTTCCCACACTTTGGCCGGTTCTTTTCCTTCCGTCAGATGCCAAATGGTTACGGTCAACTCCGCTGCGTCCATTTGTGCATCCGCCCAGGCTACACCCGGCGTAGGCACTGGGCTTGGGGGAACTTGGATCCACAAAATGGGATTTCCACTTCGCGGCACCCGGCTCCCTATTTCATGCCATATTCCATCGGTCGTCTGCGCCACAACATCCAAACCCGCGGGATCGCCCAACACCTCAAACACGGCGATATTACGACCCGCAACGATCGCTTCTTGGTCAGCGCCGGGTTCAAATTCGGTGACCAAGAGACGATTGTGCAGCCAATGAAACACCCGCCGGTAACTATCCAAACGTTCCCCATCCTCCATGATCACCGGCCCACCTTTTTTGAGGGCAGCCAAGACATAAGGAACATCTGCACCCAAAGCGTCACACAACCCTTCGATGCTGCCGCCGGGATCACAATAGCCGGAAACATTGACGTTTTCGTGAACGTCAGAGCCGATTACCCCCGTTGTCTGCTTGGCGCCAACCACCGTACGCCATTTGTCCAAACTGGGGGTCGGAAACACATCCAACAACAACAACGCCGCCAAATCGGGATCCGGTCCTCCTGGGGCCGGATCAAAATAGGGTTCGAGCAAAAACAGTCGTTCGGGTTTTTTTTCCAATGCCGAATTAAAATTGGCGTGGACATTGTACATTTCCATGCCGTCAATCGGTAGGCTGATCAATACTTCCGCCGACAAATCGTCTTGTTCGCTATGCGCAATCAACTGCAATCCACCCGCGGCATGAACTTCGGCAACCACCGCCTGAAGATCTTCCGGGGTCGTTTCATCTTTGATCGAAATGCTGTGCATTTCTTTGGGCACCAAATGGCGTTTGAGGCCTACCGCCATGGTATGGGTGCCCTCAAAACCCACTGTGACAATCTTGGTGACACCATCGGGGCACATCAACCGGTTCGCCCAGGCCCGTTCGTTGTCATCCCATACCAATTCGTCACCCGCCGTGGGGTCGTAAAACACCAGCTTTTCAAATGGATAATCCCGCATGTTCGCCGGATGATCCGTCATTAAAACGTAGTTCAATCGAGACACACAAATACCATGGCGAATGTTGTCGATACATTCCGGTTTTGCCGTGCCGTCTTCCAGCAACCCATCACCATCGCAACCGTCGTGAGAATACGCGCTGTGTACATGAATGGCCGCGCGCACCGCCATAAAACCCCGTTGTTCCAATGGCGGAGGGCCTTGGGGTTCGTCCGGCATATCAGGCAGTTCGGCCACATCCGACGTGGCGACGAGATCACCTTTTGGGGTGTCGGCGTCGTTTTCCGAGGGGTTGGAATCGTCCGTCGTCGTACCTGAATCCGCTGTGGAGTTGTCCGCCATCGTATGGGCGATGTCGGTTGAACTCTGGCCGGAGTCGCTCCCTGATTGCATATCGGTCGACGAATCGTCGGAGTTGCAACCATAAGTAAGAAACCAAGCCGCTAAAATGAAGAGTCCGAACAACGGGGATCGCATATAGCACTCGTGTTGGCTAAAGATTGGGTTGGAAGGAGCATCAGGCGCCGAACTCGATCAATAGTGGCGACCGGCGTCTACCGGCGTTGCATCGTTGACCAGATCGATTCGTGTGGTCATGGTTTGCCACGGAATACCGGCGTTGGTCGCAAGGGTATTGTTTCCGAGGTTGACACAAGCGGATGTAAACGGCGCCCCGCCGACGTTGAGGTGTTTCAGGTAATATTGACCTTGTGGGCCCAACGTAAACGGGTTGCCCGCCGGAATCGCCAAATCGGCGTTTCCAGAACCGGCACCTGCCCAACCTCCGGACAAACAGGAAAACTGAATGACCGGAGCGCCACCGCCGCCGTTGCCCAACTGAGCGCCGGCAACCGAAGACCACAACACGCTGTTGGAAATGGTCGGCGCAGAACCGCTGAACAAGCCGATTGCGTGGCCCGGTGAAGGAGCGGTGTTTTCCGCGAATGTACAATTGGTCACTGTGGGTGTCGCGCCAAAAAACAACAACGCACCGCCCCATCCGCCGCTGCCGGCGATACATTGGTTGGAAATAAACTCGCTGTTGTAAATCGCCGTGGTGCCGTTTGTGGCCCAAATCGCACCACCGCCCGCTACCTGGCCGCCGCCTTGTTGAACGGTGTTGGCTTCAAAATCACAATCGCGAATGACCGTGTTGGATGTTGATAAATATCCCGCCCCACCTTGGTGGTTGGCTACGTTTTGAACGAAAGTCGAACGTTGTAAAGTAAAGTTTCCGGACGTGACAAAGAAACCACCGCCGTCGGCGCTGTTGCCGGGACCGGCTACATTGAGGGAGAACAAACTGTCCTCAATCGTGACGGGAGAACCTGTCAGATAAGCTCCACCACCATTGAAAGCGGCGACACATTGGGTAACCGTACAGTTGTCGATCGTGAAATAATTGGTGCTGATGCCATAAACACACCCACCTTGTGATGTCGCGTTACCCCGGGTCACTACGAAGCCGTCCAATCGGGTATTGGAAGCTGCCGTCACCACGTGGAGGCTGTCGGCAGCCGTGGCAGAGTTGCTGTTGTCAAAATCGCCGCTAAGAGTGGTCGGCAACATGGGACGGGCGGCCAATGTGGTTTCATTGCCGGCAAAACCACCGTAAAGATTGACACAGGTTTTCATGACAACCACGTTGGCCGTGGCACCAGCCGGTTTGTAGGTACCTGTGCGAACCCACACCGCATCTCCGGTTTGGGCAGCATCCACAGCGGCTTGGACGGTGGCATAGGCGGTGGCCCAACTTGTGCCGTTTTGTGGAAGGCCTGCTTTGGCCGCGTCGACATACCAGGTGGTTGTCGGCGATACCACACATCCTGTCGGCGGACTACATAGGTTTGTGGTGCAGGGATCACCGTCTTCGCATGCCGCATGGGACGGTGTTCCGGCACAACTACCGGCCGTACAAGTATCATTGATGGTACAAGCAATGCCGTCATTACAGCTTCCCGATGTGGGGGCAAATACACACTCGCCGGTGTCGGGGTCACAGGAATCCGCGGTACAGGGGTTGTTGTCGTTACAAATCACCCCAAAACCGGGTTCGCAAAAACCAAAGAAATCACACAAATCGGGTTCGGTACATGGGTTGCCGTCGTCACAGGACTGAGCAAACATCGACAATCCGTCGTGGACACATCCGTCAGGGCCGGCAAATATGTCGGTGGGATCACAATAATCCAGCGTACAAAATTCGCCGTCGTCGCAGGCAACCGACGAATAAAGACACATACCCGTATCCTGGTCACATTCGTCCAACGTACAAACATCACCGTCGTCACAGTTGACGCTGTCATAAACACATCCCTGGGTCGGATCGCAGCTATCAATGGTGCAGCCGTCGTTGTCGTCACACAACACCAACGAATAGAGGCAGTTTCCGAAGTCCGAATTACAGTCATCTTGTGTACAAACGTCGTCGTCGTCGCAGTCGACGTTGGTGTAATAACACCCGTTGGCGGGGTCGCAGGCGTCAATGGTACACCCGTCATTGTCATTACAATCGATGCCTGCGCTTCCAACAACGACCACGTTGTCGATATACCAACCGGTGATCGAAGTGAAACCGCAACAGCCGTCCACGGTATCGTAAACAAATCGCAGCACGGTTTGATTGGTCCCGCTGGCCGCCGGGATGTCGACGGTAAATGTGACCCAGGATTGGAAGAATTCCCACCAGGTTGAATCGGTTGATGGAATGAGGATTTCCCAGTTGTTTCCCCCATCATAAGAAATCTGCACCGACTCTGCGTCATAAGGGTTGTTGAATTCATTGGAACTGTAGGAATCAAACGTCAACGTGGCGCCGCCTGTGGAGCTGAAGGTGGGGCTTTGAAGATAACTGTTTTCGTAACCCAACAAATCTCCGTCGTTGGGGGTGCCAAAGGTGATGCTGCCGAAGCCGATAGGGTCCGTTCCGCCGGTCACGTCGGTCAATGTCCAGCCGCTGACCTCGCCGTTTAAGATACCGGTGGTCCATCCCGCAGCTCCTGTCTCAAAATTCTCCGCGAGTACAATGCCGGAACTGATACAGCCGAGTACGGGGTCGCAATAATCGTTTGTACACACGTCGCCGTCGTCACATACCACCGGGAAACCCGGCTCACACCCCCCGAAGAAGTCACACAAATCGGGTTCGGAACAAACGTCGCCATCGTCGCAGGGTGATGCAAACATCGACAACGTGTCATAAATACACCCCAAAGCATCGGCATCACCCGAAGCGGGGTCGCAAATATCCAAACTGCACACGTTGTCGTCATCGCAAACGGTGTCAGACGGTGCACCCTGGCAGGTGCCGTTGCTGCAGACGTCGTCAATGGTACAGGCGATGCCGTCATCACAGGGTTCCGTGGATGGCTGGGAGATACATCCCCCACTGGCTGGATCGCAAAAATCTGTGGTGCAAATATCCCCATCATCACATTCGACATCGAAACCGGGTGCACACGTACCATCGAGGTCACAGGCGTCAGGCCAGGTACATTCGTTTCCGTCGTCACACAGTACGCCGAAGTTGGCAAACGGGTCGTAAACACAGCCGGACGCATCCGCCAAAGGATGGGACGCATCGCAACTATCTGCCGTGCAGAATTGTCCATCGTCGCATTCTACGACGGTATATGTACATGACATGGAAACCGGGTCGAACTCGTCCAGAGTGCATACATCACCATCATCACAATCGATAGGTGTGTAGATACACTCGCCGGTATCTGGGTCACAGGAGTCCAGTGTATCCGGGTTTCCGTCGTCGCATTCGACGTCAAACCCAGGAACACAGGTGCCGTCAAAATCACAGGCGTCGGGCCAGGTACACTCGTTACCATCATCGCACAGTGTTCCAAACAGCGGGAACGCATCGTGAACACAGCCGTCGCCCTGAGCGTTGGGATCGGTCGGGTCACAATAGTCCACGGTGCAGGCAAGGCCATCGTCGGCACATTCGGTGATCACATAAACACATTCGCCGGTTTCGGAATCACAACTGTCGATGGTACACGAAGCGCCGTCGTCACAATCAATTCCAAAACCAGGAGTGCAATTGCCGTCGAAATCGCAGACGTCGGGGAACGTGCAGCCGTCACCGTCGTCGCAAAGTTGACCAAAAGCGGCGAATGGATCGGCAACACAGCCGTCGGCATCCGCATCGGGGTGTTGTGAATCACAACTGTTGGATATGCAGACGTTGCCGTCCTCACAAAATGAATCCGACGCGGTGCCAACACAAACGCCGGCTTGGCAACCATCATCCACTGTGCAGCCAATACCGTCATCGCAAACTTCGGTATTGTCGGCAAAAATACATCCTTCGGCATCGTCACAATAATCGTCAGTACAAGGATTGAGATCATTGCAGGTCACGCCGAATCCGGGTTCGCAGTTGCCAACGAAGTCGCAGACATCGGGCCAGGTGCATTCGCTGCCATCGTCGCAAGGTACACCAAACATCGCCAACCCGTCGGTAACACATCCCTGGTCGTCACTGTCGGGATGTTCGACATCGCAGGTATTCAGGGTGCAAAAGATGCCGTCTTCGCAGGCGTCGGCAGACGGCGTACCGAAACACGTGCCATCCGTGCAGACGTCGTCGATGGTACACCCGATGCCGTCGTCACAGGCTTCGGTGTTGGGGATAAACATGCACCCATCCGCATCATCGCAAAAGTCGTCAGTACATGGGTTTTTGTCATTACACGTCACGCCAAACCCTGGTTCACAGTTGCCGTCGAAGTCGCAAACGTCGGGCCAAGTACATTCGCTGCCGTCATCGCAGGGTGTTCCGAACATCGCCAGGGCATCGGTGACACATCCTTGGGTATCGGCGTCGGGATGTTCGACATCGCAGGTATTCAACGTGCAGAAAATGCCGTCTTCACAGGCTTCTGCAGACGGCGTGCCCAAGCAGGCGCCGGCCGTGCAGACATCGTCGATGGTACACCCGATGCCGTCATCACAGGCTTCGGTGTTGGGAACAAACATACAACCTTCTGCATCGTCGCAAAAATCATCGGTACATGGGTTTTTGTCATTACAGGTCACGCCAAAGCCTGGTTCGCAGTTGCCGTCGAAATCACAGACGTCGGGCCAAGTGCATTCGCTGCCGTCGTCGCAGGGAGTATCAAACATGGCGAGGCCGTCGGTAACGCACCCCTGGGCATCGGCGTCGGGGTGTTCGACATCGCAGGTGTTGAGAGTGCAAAAAATACCGTCATCACAGAATTCGTCGGAAGGGGTTGCGATGCACGTCCCTTCGGAACAGGTATCGTCAACAGTACAATCAATACCGTCGTCACATGGTTCGGTGTTGTTGGTCACATAACAACCATCTGTAGGGTCGCACCCGTCATCGGTACACGGATTGTCGTCATCGCAGTCGGGGGCTTCTCCACCAACACAATCGCCGCCGCTGCATTGGTCGTCCAACGTACACGCATTGTTATCGTCGCATGGCTCTAAATTAGCGGTGTTGGTACAGCCGGACTGGGAATCACAATCGTCGTCGGTACACGGGTTGTCGTCGTCGCAGTCCGGAGCCTGTCCGCCGACACAGTCACCGCCATTACATTGGTCATCCAAAGTACAAGCGTCGTTGTCATCGCAGGGGTCCGAGTTCACGGCGTGGGTACAGCCGGATTCGGGATCACAGCCGTCATCGGTACACGGATTGTCGTCGTCACAGTCCGGAGCCTCTCCGCCGACACAATCGCCGCCGCTGCATTGGTCGTCCAACGTACACGCATTGTTATCGTCACATGGCTCGGTATTCGGGGCGTAAACACAGCCAATTTCGGGGTCACAACTATCGTCGGTACACGGATTGTTGTCATTACAGGTCACGCCAAACCCGGGGGCGCAAGTGCCGTCGAAATCACAGACGTCGGGATAGGTGCATTCGGAACCGTCATCGCAGGGTGTGCCAAACATCGCCAACGGGTCGGTTACACATCCAGACGTGTCCGCACCAGGGTCGTCGGCGTCGCAGAGGTTTTGTGTACAAAACTCTCCGTCTTCGCAGGCATCGTGGGAAACTTCGCCGATACAGACACCGGCTGTGCAGATGTCGTTTTGGGTGCATTCAATGCCGTCATCGCAACTGTTGGTATTGGGTGCGAATATGCAGCCGTCGGTAGGGTGACAACTATCATCGGTGCACGGGTTTTTGTCGTTGCAGGTGACTCCAAAACCAGGTGCGCAGGTTCCATCAAAGTCGCACACATCCGGATAAGTACATTCGTTTTCGTCATCGCATGGAGTGCCGAAATTGGCCAATGGATCGAGGACACAACCTTGAGAATCCGCGTCGGTAGATCCAGGAATACATAGGTTTTGGGTGCAGAATTCCCCGTCGTCGCAAACCGAATGGTTCACCGTACCGGCACAACTACCGCCACCACACACATCGCCGGTAGTACAGGCGATACCGTCGTTGCACGCCGCTGTATTGGGAACATATTGACATCCATCCACAGGGTCACAGAAGTCATCGGTGCAGGAATTTTTGTCGTTGCAGGTGACCCCAAACCCCGGCGCACAGGTGCCGTCAAAGTCACAAACGTCTGGATAGGTACACACGTTGTCGTCGTCGCATTCGGTGCCAAACTTGCCGGTCGGGTCAACGACGCATCCGGCGGCGTCGGCATCGGCAGCACCCGGTGAACACAGATCCAATGTGCAGAAAACCCCGTCGTCACAGGCCAAGTGGTTTGGTATACCAATACACATCCCGTCGGTGCAACTATCCGAGACGGTACACGCAAGGCTATCGGAACAAGTAGTCCCGTTGGTAAGTGGGCTGGTTTCGCAGTCGCCGGTATCCGGATTACAGACCGGATCGGTGTAACATAACGCTGCTTCTCCGCAACTTACCGGGTTACCTCCAACGCAGACGCCATCGTTACATGTGTCGGTTTGGGTACACGAGTTGCCGTCATCACAGCCACCTCCGTCGTTTTTGGGCACGGCGGAGCAGGAGCCGTCGGTGGAATCGCAGGCGGAATCGTTGCAGGAATCGTTCAGGTAGGAACAGTCCACCGGCTCGCCGTCGGCGCAATAGCTGGGATAAACATCATAGTTGGGGCCAGACGGCGTACCTTTGAGACCGTCGGTACCATAGCCGGCACTCGACGTGGCCCAAATTCCGGGTTGGTTGTTGTTTGACGAGTGGTCGACTACCGCTATCGAGCTTCCCGGCGTGATCGTCCAGCCATTGTTGGTATCATAATCGACGCGGTCGAGTTCATTACCCTGAGAGTTCAAGAGGATTACTTCGTCAGCCGAATCATCCAGATTGAAACCCGAATATTGGTAATGAGCACGTACGCCACCGTTTTGGGCCATGTCGGTATTTGCGGCAAATACCAACGTTCCCCCGGGGGGAATAAAGAGGGCGCCGCCGGGATCGATGGTATGGAGTTCGCCGTGATTGTCTTTTAACTTAAACCCGCGAACGTTGACCGGGGCAGCCCCACCGTTAAAAATTTCAATCCACTCGCCATGTGGTTGCAGACCTGCTCCGGGGTTGATTTGCAATTCGGTAATCGCAATGCCGGTACCGATTTGTACGGCCGTGCAGGTTTCGGTGCCGGAGCAGGCATCGTTGTCGTTACAACTTTGGGCAACCGTTGTCGCCGAAGGTTCGTCGGATACGCCGTCACAATCGTCGTCATAGCCGTTACATAACTCAGCGGCGCCCTTAAATACGTTTCCGTTGAGAGGGGCGCAATCGAGAAAGTCGAAGTCACCGTCGCCATCCAGGTCGCTTTCGCAGGTGTCGACACATTGGTTTATGTTGCCGTCGAGGTCGCCGTTGAGCGGCGCGAGCAGAGCGAAGGTAACGGATAACACCGTATCGGAGATGTTGATCACGTTGTCGCAATTGTGGTCGGGAACCAAGGTCGGTTGCGGATTGGCGCCCATACATTGGGGAACCGGTCCGATCTGCCCGTTTAACGACCAAAGATTCATCAGAATATTACACTGGACGTCCAAAACGTTCGCCGCCCCGTCGCCGTTTGTATCGCCGGGTGGGGTCAGGCAAGCTGCGATCAACTGTTCAGACATGGTAAACACGATTGTGCAAAGCGTCAAAAACCATGCCGCAGCTTGAACTCGTCTAATATTCCCCATGGTGAACGCCTCCGCACATCAGATTTGGAAAAATGACCGATGGATCGCGATTGTCCGGTTTTGTAAGACGGCAAAAAACCGGGAAGTTGTGTTGCACACAAACGCGGAACACCGGAAAATTAAGACAACACTACGCACACACAGCATCCTACAATGGTTTCCCAAAATCAGCCATAAACATAGTGGAAACAATCGGTAAAAGCTGTGAATCGAACTCCCGACGGCAGCGATGGTTTGCTGTAAGCGGAAGAAACACAACTCTGTCTCAATGACCATGTACGCAAGGGCTGACAACGACGTCAAGCCACAAATTTGTCTCCAAGGTGACGTATCACGTCGGAGGGTCAGCGGAAATAGAGGACTGACCCTGGATCGGCCGCTTTTGGCAGGCTTGTCCAGTCCCGTCCCTGCGGAATATTCCCGAAATTCCGTAAGGACGGCCCCGGAGCATCCGACTCAAAATCGGCTCGACCAGGAACACTCCCGGCTTGAAGCTAAGCACCTTAGATACATCAAATGATTGCACCAACGGTCGATTCCCGTTAGCGTGCTCCAAATGGTTTGTCGGTGCGTTTCCTCGGCGGCTTTTGCCGGACAAAACGACCGATGGTTCGACATCGCGCCAAATGGCGCTCTCTGCGCCCATTCCGTGCATCTATTAGCCAGAGGAACATTCCGGGAGTAATCAAATGCGGAATTCAAACACCAAGGGAGCGATAACCCGCATTTCTTGCGAAGCATTCGTGGACGTCGGCAGCAAAAGTAACCATTGCGGAGTTCGTTCTTTGACAATGGCCAAAACGGCACTCGTCGTGGGGGTAGTTCTGGCGGTTTTGCCCGGTCTGCCTTTGCCGTCGGTCGTTGCCCAAACACCGATCTGGTGTGAACCCGATGTGGCTGGGCCGGACGGCAATACGCCTTCGCCTAGACCTTCCTGGAACGAAATCGACGGGAAAGCCAATTACGAAGAGGTTTCGACCAACTTCAAGATCACGAAAACCATTACGCTATTGGTATCGATTTTGGAAAAGGCGGTCCAGAAACTGTCGGGAGGCGCACAGATTCAGGGATTGTCCGACGTCGATGGATATTGTTTGTGTAACTGCCTCAATGATCCCCAAAAAGACGCAGCCTATTGGCTCAACGTTATCGGGACAAGCGTAAAATCCTCGGTTCTGAATGCACTTCAAGATACGTTGGATGTGTACATAAACGGGCTGGTGGAACGCCTTGAAAACCTGGCTGACGGTTTGGTCGAAACGTTGCCCGCATTTCGTCAGGATATCGAAACGATTTTGAGCGATGCGTGTGATTCGTTAGCCGGTGGATGTGATGCTGTTAATTTAGAAACGCTTCCGTATAAGTTATATGATGAATTTTCCGGCGTTGTACAGGGTGAACTTGAGTCGTTGTTTGGTCCGGAAAAAGCTTCGGCATTGGGGATGTTGTTGGGGATTGGGGCGGGTGACGGCGTTGGAATGAAGCAGGTCAAAAAAGAAGCGGAAGAACTGATTTCATTCCTTGAGAGCATCGCCAACAGCGACATCTTGGACCCCGAGTTTTGGAAGGAGTTTATTTTGACGCACCTTCAAGACGCGGTTGTTTCTGCGCTGGAGGACACCCGTGATTTTTATGTTAACAATCTCGTCGATAAATTAAACGCAGTGAAAGACGTTGTATTGACCACGATTCCGGAGTTCAGGGAAGAAATCTATCTGCTTATCTTAGATGTATGCACCGACTTGCCGATCGGCTGTCCACAGACACCGGAGGCTGCGATGCAGACCGTGGAAGAGATTCTCCAAGAGCTGGCCGACGTAGCAAAGACCGAGGTCGAATCGATCTTTGAACAGGAAAAACAGCAGGTTCTTGACATCTTGACGGGCGAAGGTGGCTCGGTAACCAAAGGAATGACCGCCCTGAAAGCAGAGGTCGACGACCTGGTGGCATTGTTTTCTTCTTTTGATGCAATCAAAAACCTGAAGTGGTCGGCGGTGAAAACGGCGATCAAAGACATTTTGGACGCAACCAAGTCAGGCATTGCGGCGGTGATTGATGAGAGCAAAGCCATTGCCCAAACTTACACCAAGGACGACTTAAATCAGTGGATCGACCAGGTTATGGGGGCTGTAGAGGCGCATATTCAGGAAAAATTCGCCAATGCACCTGACGTCATTGCAGCATTGGAAGCGGGGTTGCATACGGCAGTGAACAACCGAATCAGCGCGATCAAAGGGGCATTGGACGAGTTGTTTGAAGCCGCCACAGACTATCAATCGCTTATCGATGTATTTGCCGGAAGTTTGTTACAAACCATCTTGGATAACTTGGGGGACCTAGATGGAATCAATGTTTCGGACTTAAAAAACAAAGTGCAAAACGTGGTACAGACCACACAAACCACGGTGGATACACTCACCGATTCTGCCGCGGCGATCCGTGATTTGGTGCTGAGTGCGACGCCGGCTGAGTTGGCAAGTTGGCGGGACCAGATCCTGGGTGCGTTGGAGGCGTGGTTGATTCAGAAATACAGCAATGGAGAGCAGATTTTTGCGGCAGTGGAAACAGAGTTACTCGCAGCCCTTGACGCTCGGATTCAACTGATTGTGGTCAACGCGGAAGACCTTGTGAACTTTGCTCTGGATCACGAAGCGCTTCTCAACAATTTCCTGGGAAATCTGCAATCGGGGTTGATCAGCAGTTTGGGCGAAATCGAAGGTTGTTACGGAATTACCAAACGCAGTGAATGCGTAGTCGAGGATGGCGGGTTTTGTGAGGGTTCACCACCGGGAGAAATTGCCGGCCAGGCCACTCCTATTTGGTTTCCAACCGAATTGTTCAAAGACGGCAAAACCACACTGTTGTTTGCCTTGGAAAAGCTGAAGTTTCTGGACAAAATCAACGAATTTCTTAACCAGAATGCGCCGGCGTGGATGCTTCAGGCCGGCAAGATCATCAACGCGTTAAAAAATGCCCAGGAAGTCATCGAAAAGATGGCGAAATACGTCGATACGTTTACTGAGGGTTACCATCTCGGCGCATATTCGGGCGTTCGGCCAGATTTACATATGTGTGTGGGTTATGGTGGGCATGGAGCGTTCGCAAAAGTATTTTCGTTTGGGATTGGCGATTTTACCATTGAAGGTGGGTCCAAATATTGGTCGGCGAATCTTTCAAAAAAACACCGCGCGCAGTTTCGAAGTGGTGGATTTGCGTTGTCGGTCAACGGCAAAACCATTCCGTTGGCTCCCGGTATTGCGCTTGACTTACAAATCGACGGGTTTCGGTTGTGGGACAAACAGTTCCCCTTTGGTTTGGGTCGAAATTCCGATGGCACCTTTTGGAATGAGGTCGGCAACTGGTCCCTCAATACTGCGGATGTGGCCGATTACGACTCATTTAACCTCGTGGATCAAGAGGCATTGGAGTCGTTATGTTGCCCCAGCGGCGATTCCTGCGGAAGTTGTAATCTTACTGCGGCGAGCTTTTTTACCAACGGCTATTTTCCCGTTGAATACACGTCTGACGGCATGACGTACGAGTGGCCACGCGAAGGGATTTCGTGGGAAGAAAATCATCGCAGTTGGGCGGTTTTTGGTGCAGGGCTGAACCTCGATTTAGCAATGAAAACAATCAAATACGAGGTAAGTCCTCCCATTGTACTCTTTACCGGGGTTTTCTTAACACCGTTTCTTAAGTTAGATGCCGGGGTTTCGTGGATTTATGATGTGAATCGGCTGAGAACCACGATTCAGGACAAATTGAATCAGGGTTTGCCGGCCTCCGCTCAACTTACGACTTCTGATTTTGACCGGGAAATGCACAAATTTCAGGCGCCGGACGTGTCGGAAGACATCGGTACCGGCGCCCATGTCGCCCCCCAAGTTGGGGCCGATCTGACAGTCGGGATCAAACTTGGGAAACGGTTTGAAATCGGCATTACCGCGTCGTTGTCGGTGGGTCTGGATGTAGCCATCTCCGGAATGGGCGGCATCGTGGACCTCAATCGCGCCCTGGTGGACGCGTTGGCCGACAGCAATCCCGATGGGGATGATTGCCAACCCATTGTGGATGATAACTTAACAACTTATTGCTCCAACAAACTGTTTCAGTACGACACGGAATGTGAAAACGACCCCGACTGTATTGACGCCACGTCCGGTAAAGAGCCTCCCTTGCCATCTGAAGGCACCTATGTGTGTGGCGAAGGTGAGGGAGTGCAATGTGAACAACGGGGGTACTGCAAAGTAGAGGGTCAAATTGTTTTGCAAGATACCACTCGGGATGAATGTGAACGATTTGAACCGGGACTGTGTTTCGCTGTGGCCCAGACCTTCGGTACGGTATACCACTTTGAGCCGACGATTCAGGGTGCCGGTACGGTGTATGGGCTGGCGAGCCAGGTTCCCGGATGGGTCGATTGGAACTTGGAACTGGCAAATGGTGCGGCGGCGCTGTTCCATTCCAAAGCGGAGTGTGAAGCGCATGGGCATTGCCAGGGCTTAAATTACCAGGGACCGGGTACATTTTGGGATGGCGTAAAACCAGAGGCCATCATGACCTACCCGACGATGGTTCTCGGATCGGCGATGGGGGCTGCGGGCTGCGGCGTAGGGCAAAACGAAGCAGGGGGGTCGTTACAAGGGCAAGTCGACCCATCCACTTACGTGCCATTCCAGTGGCAAGAAGACGGCGAAGCATCCGGAATTGTTGGGGGAACCTTTTTCCCGTATCAGTGTGTAAAAAAACCGGACCCCAAGGTGGTTGGCTGGGAAGGGCCGGATTGTCATCCATTGGAATTTGGATATCCGTCGGCGTGTGGATGTTTTGACGACACCAATTGTGCGGGGACCTGCGCTTCGAAAAAATGTAATGAAGTGACGGAATCGGCACCCTGTACGTGTAATCCGACCGAAGGCGGGGAGTGTCCAGAGGGGCGGTTGTGTATTGACGGTGGGTGTTTGAAAGCCTGCACCGACGATGGTGAATGTGGTCCACACCGAATTTGCCAGGGCGGAGGCTGCGTGATGGCAAATGGAGTTCCATATGCAGAACAGGTGGTATGGAAAACACGTAACGTGGCGGAACCAATGCATTCGGTGGCCAGTTACGCATACAACGACCTGATCGTCAGCGCATTTGTGGGTCTGGGAGTCAAAGTCGGGTTCCGCTTTAAGTTATTTAAGAAATGGCGGGAGAAAAATTTGGTCGATTTGTCGAAATCGATTCCGATATTGGCAAAAACCTTTATTCAGTTCCAGTTGGGGCTCGAGGCCCAGTATCAGAGCGATTGTGAACCGGACCAAGGCGGGGTCACGAACCATCAACCCGGTGAAATCAAACGTTATGGAGGGGCCGGCACGGTGGAGCAGTTGCTGGATTGGTGTGGGCCACAGATGAAAAGTGATCAGCAAAATCCCAAGGTAGATGACCCACAAACCGTGTTGATGGAAAACGGTTTACAAGGCGTTCATGACGCTGGATACGAAATGGGACTCGATTTGTGGCTCAAGAATCAAATGTGTATCGACGGCGTTCCCTGGTACGACTATCTGGCTTTGTTTGAAGCCAATCCGGAAACGATCTGGGATAAGTTAAGCGGTACGTACACCCATCTTGGTGCGGCTCATGATCTGGACGCTGCGGGTCCCGTAGAGTTGCAAAACAGTTTGTTTGTAGCGTTGGGATGTCTTGATGCAGAAGGTCCGGGGTCCAACTACTACAGCAACGTGTTGCGGCAACTTCTTACGGCGCAGGGGACCATCGGTCAGTTCACATATGTTTACACTCCCATGCACAATGGGGTTCCAACCGGTCCACCGCGGCTTGTATTTGACCCGGATGCCGTCTTTTTGGATCCGGATGCCGAATTATCGCCGGCCAACATTCACCCGGCGATTGTTGCCCAGAATTTGAAGTCGTCGGGTCTCGGGCAGTGGTTTCATCTGCTTGGCTGGTTGGCGATGTTCGACCAATGTACCGACGACGCCCCTGTAGGCCGGATGGTAGATACTAATTTAACGCTTGTTTTTGAGCTTGACCCCGACAGTATCGAAGTGTGTGAAAAACAGTGTGAACCCACCGCGGAACTGCCCGAATTAAGCGTTTGCGACGGCCTGTTTGGCGACGTCAATTACAGCGGAGCGGTAAACGTAGCCGACGTGCAGTGCTCCACGTTGACGGTATTGTGGATTTTGGGAGGAAAAGTGTTAACGCAACCTTCCTGCCTTGGTGTCGTCGGGCCGGAAGCTGCCAACTTAAATTGCCAAACCGGCGTTGATATCGCCGATGTGATGTTGGCAATCGGCGCCGTGTTGGGTGCACCTTTGGCATTGGAATTGGACACGGACCTCAATGGGTGTCCGGATGCGTGTGAATCGGTTTGCGGAGATTGCGCCTGTGGGGTTACCGAAAATTGTTCCAGTTGTTCCCATGACTGTGGCAGTTGTAGCTCTCCCGATGCAGTGGGCGCGTGCTGCAATCCCGATCTTGGTTGCGCGGTCTTGTCCGAAGGGGTTTGTGTAGCAGCCGGCGGTTCCTTTGTCGGCGAAAATACGTTCTGCGGCGGCCCCGACTATTGCTTAGATAACGTTCCCGGCGCTTGCTGTAAAGGAACTGGTTGTACCGAGGTGAGCGCCGTTCAGTGTGCAGCCGGTGGGGGGTTGCCCATGGGTGCTTGGTCGACCTGTGAGACCCCGTCGGCTTGTAGTCCATAAACGATACGACTTGACGAACGAACCACGAGGCGTGCGGAGTCGTCCACCGCACATCGGAACTGGCGGAGTGTGCCAAATGAATACGTCTTTTCGGAAAAAACCGATCACAACGACCCAGGTTGGCCGCTTTCGGCCAATATGGATCGCTACATGTCTGGCCACGTATCTGATTGTCGGGTTGGCCTTGAGCGATGTCCAGGCCGCGTGCCTGAATCCGCCCGGTGACGTAAATGGTGACGGTGTCACCAACGTAAACGATGTGCAGTGTAATATTTTGATGAACCTGTGGTCGTTGGCCGGGGCGGTAGATGTCGTACCGACCTGTTTGAGCCCATCGGCGGTGCCGACCGTCCTGCCGGATCACAACTGCGATGCGGTGATCAACGTGGTTGACAGCGTACTCGCAATTCGATTTGCGCTGAAATTGGCGCTGGATTTCCAATTGGACCAAAACACCAACCAGTGTGTCGATGCGTGTGAGTCTGATATCGATCAAGACGGAGAATATGACTATTTCGACTGTGCTCCCCACGACCCGGCCGTTAGTCCCGGTGCGCCGGAGATCTGTAATGGATTTGACGACGATTGCGATGCGGTGATCGATGAACCGTCGGCCGTGACAGTGCAACAAAGTTGTGACGACAACAACGTGTGTACCGGAACGGAATCCTGCACGCCTTATGATGTGATGCCTGGGGTTGTCATCAACGAAATCATGATCGCCCCAACCGGTGTACCCGAAACGGTGGGCGAGTGGTTTGAAATTTACAACACCGGGAATGTTGCACTCAATGTAAACGGATGGACGATCGAAGATGCGGCGGGAACGCTGCACATCGTAGCTCCTGGTGGCGCTCAGTTTGTGGGGCCTCGTGGTTATTTTGTATTTGGAAGGTCGAAGAATCCGGCAATCAACGGTGGGGTGTTGGTCAACTACGAATACACCGGCATCACATTGCCAAACCTGGCGGGAACTCTCATTTTGCGCAACAAAGCAGGTGTGATACTGGATCGAGTTGATTATAACGCCGGCACTGGCTTCCCTATTGTTGCCGGGACGACCATTGCTGTAATCGACGCCAATTTAGACAACCAACAGGCCACATCGTGGAAATCGGCAAACCTGACCGGTGTTCCGAAAGGGACACCACGTGGTCCAAACGCGGATGTGCATGTTGGATTTTGTGTGGAAGGCGAACCACCGGACTGTGATGACGACAACGTATGTACACAGGATTCTTGTGTGCCCGGCGACGGATGTACGAATGTGGGTCAGCCCGGTTCCTGTAACGATAACAACCCCTGCACCCAAAACGACCTGTGTAGTAATGGCACTTGCGTGGGCGGTGGAGCGGTCGTGTGTAACGACAACAATTCTTGCACCGACGACAGTTGTGACCCCACTACAGGCTGTGTTTATGTGGCCAATCAGGCGGCGTGCAACGATGACGACATTTGCACCAAAGACGACGTCTGTTCCGGAGGATCGTGCTCGGGCGCCGCAGTCGATTGCGGAGAAGGAAATCCATGTATTGATGCGTTCTGCGATCCACTAGCCGGCTGTGTTAACTTAGCTATTTCGGGAAGTTGTGATGACGGAAACGCTTGCACTGCCGGCGAAGTGTGCACCAATGGGTTCTGCACCGGTGGAACGGCACCTACCTGCGTCGACAACAATCCATGTACGGACGATGAGTGTGATCCCGACACGGGATGCGTTTTTGCACCCAATACAGATAGTTGTGATGACGGAAACGGTTGTACGGAGAATGACCAATGTGCGTCTGGAGTGTGTTCCGGCGTCGACACGACACCGACCACATGTAACGACAACAATCCGTGTACGGACGATGGCTGCGACCCCATTGATGGCTGTACTTATACGTCGAACAGTGCCCCATGCGACGATGGGTTACCCTGTTTGTTGGATGCAGTGTGCGCCGACGGTATGTGTGTGCCGGGGGGCCCGGATCCGGGTTGCACGGTATCTCCCAAACCCGCGTGTGTGTTGGCCGGAGACATGGGTGACGTGATCGTGTGCCCCGTGAAGCTGGCCCGTATCACCCAAAGTGCCCCGGTTCCCGCAAAGGTAACGTTTACTTTGGTTTATGACGACACGTCTGTCGAAATCCAATCGTTGACCGATTACGATTGCAGCAACCCGTTGTGTTTGCCATACGACGTGCCCCCGAATCCACTGTATCCAACCGGCCACCCAGTCACATCGGCGCCGGCACCCGTTTCTGCGTGGTCGGGAATGGCCACGGTGACCATTACAACCGCTCCGAACCCAACCAGCCCGGTTAGTACGGCCTACGTATCCGGTGGGGTTGTTGTGGGTGACGCCGAGTTTCTGACGTTGTCGGTTAAATTGTTAAAAGATGTTCATCCCAATGCACCGTTGTATATCGGGTACCAATCGATTGTGGCAAAAGCGTCCAACGAGTTTCCCCTTCCCGGCACAGTGATGGATGATACGATGGTGGTGTCGCCGGCTGACTGCACATTTTTTCCCGGAATGTGTGAAGATAACAGCCCTTGCACTGAAGATATCTGCAATACGATTACGAAGAAATGTCAATATAATCCGGTCAATATCGCCTGTGACGACAACAGCGCTTGTACCGACGACGACACGTGTGTCAACGGCAAATGCAAAGGCACGCCGCTATCATGCAGTGATGACAACCCGTGTACCGACGACTCGTGCGACCCGGTAGAAGGCTGTGACCACGTCCACAACACCAAAGCATGCACCGATGGCAACGCGTGTACCGCATTTGACAAATGTCAGGATGGTCAATGTGTTTCCGGCCCTCCCGCCGAATGTGATGATGGTCATGACTGTACCGCCGATACGTGCGAACCTGCGGTGGGGTGTGTTTATACACCCTCCGATGATGTGTGTGACGACGCAAACGAATGTACTGCTGACACCTGCAGCCCGACTTTTGGGTGTACGACAGCTCCGATTGCCGGGGCCTGTGATGACAACAATGCCTGCACTGACGGCGACGAGTGTGCGGGCGGTATCTGTCTCGGCCAATCCGCGGTCGATTGTGACGACGCGAACCCCTGCACCGTGGACGCGTGCGACCCCGAAATAGGCTGTATTCACACCGCTACTGCGGTATGTGATGACGGAAACCCTTGCACCGATGACGACTGCGACGTGGATGCCGGTTGTGTGTATGCAAACAACACCGCCCCCTGTGAAGACGGCGACGCCTGCACCGTGGGTGACCAATGCGGCGCCGGCCAATGTCTCGCCGGGAATAATCCAGATTGTGATGACGACAACGTATGTACCGACGACATCTGTCTGCCGGTGATAGGGTGTTTATCTTTGGCCAATACCCAAGCTTGCGACGACGGAAATGCGTGCACCCTCGGCGACACCTGCGGCCAAGGGGTGTGCCAGCCGGGGGCACCGGATTTTGCCTGCGCAGATATTCCGGGCATCACGTGCGAAGTGAGCGGTACGGCCGGCCAGGTTGTCACCTGCCCTGTTAAGTTAGCGCGGGCAACACAAAACACCCCACTTCCGGCTGCTTTGCAATTTGTGGTGTACGTCGACGACTCCACGTTAAAACCCGTACGTTTTCTTGATGAGTTTTGTTTAGGAACGTTGTGTTTTCCGGCGACGGTTCCTCCGGCACCGATTTACCCGCAAGGACACATGGTTACAACGCAGCCCGGAGACGTGGCCATGTGGACCGGTGGCGGCAACGTGACCGTTACCAATTTGTCCGCACCCACCACCGCTATCACCGAAGCTTATTTCTCAAACGGTACGCTTGTGGGCGACGCGCTGTTTATGGACTTTGAAGTGGAGTTGCTTTCCGATGTGGCGCCGGGAGATCCCGTAGTTGTTGTGTTCTCCAACATTTTGGGCGCGGCCGGCGACACTTCATTGTTGCCGGGTTATGTTCTGGACAAAGTGATGGTGGTGGGAGTAGCCGACTGCACCACAGTTCTCGATGTGTGTGATGATGGAAATCCATGTACCGTTGACAACTGTGATGCCGACACCTTAGCGTGTGTTTGGTCGCCTCATGTGGGAAGCTGTGATGACGGTAATTCCTGCACCACGCAGGACACCTGCGAGGGTACTCAATGTAGCGGCGGACCTTCAATCGATTGCTCGGACAACAACCCGTGTACCGACGACTCCTGCAGCGAAGCTTCCGGTTGTGTTCATTTGGCAAACTCGATTGAATGTGATGACAACGATGCTTGTACCGAAGGTGATATTTGCTCATCGGGAACGTGTGCCGGCACCACTGTGGTAGAGTGCAATGACGGCAATCCGTGTACAGACGATTTTTGCACCAGCGACTCTGGTTGCCAATATGCCGTAAATATTGAAGCTTGCACTGACAACAACGTGTGTACGACCGGCGACGTTTGTGAAAACGCGGTATGTCAGGGTGGTGACCCGATCAACTGCGACGACGGTGACGATTGCACCACGGATGGCTGCGATCCGATCACAGGTTGTTTTCACTATCCTAGCAGCGACTGCTCTTGTCTTCCCAACGATTCCTTCTGTCAAATCGCCGGAAACGCTGGGCAGACAGTCGAATGCACGCTCCGGGTAGCTCGCGGTACACAGGCATCTCCCGCCCCCGCGGCGCTTCAGTTTACGGTAAGTTATGATGATTCTTTGGTCTCGGTGACCACCTTCCAAGACGTGGTTTGTGTCGGAGTAGGCGGTACCGAGCCGTGTTTTGCAACCGATACGCCACCGTCGGCGTTGTTTCCATCAGGACATTCCGTCACCTTGTTTCCCCCCGATCCCGTCATGTGGACGGGTTCGGGCCCGATCTGGTTGTCGAATCTTACAGACGGCACGGCAGTGCTGACAAATGCTTATATGGATGCGGGATCAGTCGTGGGTGATGATGCGTTTTTGACCATGGTGCTCACTTTGAACGTCGATATTCCTGTAACTGCGCCAACCCACGTGTCTATCCTCGGAGGATCGATTGTCGGTTCGACGCCGGACGCCAAACCTATGGATGGGGAATTGCAGGGATGCACCATGGTCGTCAACCCACAGGATTGTAATGATTTCCCAGGCGTCTGCGATGACGGAAACAGTTGTACAACCGACACGTGTCTCCCAAATGGTGACTGTGAAAACGAAGTTGTTGAATGCGACGATGGCGATGTCTGCAACGGGTTGGAAAGCTGTTTTGTTACAACGGGTTGCCAGAACGGAATCCCGTTAGATTGTAGCGATGCCGATTTGTGCACTGAAGACGTATGCGACCCTGTTGATGGATGTTCCAATCCTTCCGTTGACTGTGATGATCAATCGAAGTGCACAAACGACAGTTGCGATCCCGATAGTGGATGTGAACATGTTGCGGTGATTTGTGACGACGACGATCCATGTACCGAAGATTCCTGCGACGCGGAAATCGGTTGTATGTATACGAATGTTGATTGCGACGATTCCAATCCGTGCACCAACGACTTCTGTGATGGCGGTGAGTGCGCCTACGAAGCGGTTGTGTGCACCGATGATGGTGATGCGTGTACCGATGACACGTGTGACCCTGATCTGGGGTGTACTTATACCGTCATTGTGTGTGATGACAGTGATGTGTGTACGGGTACGGAGAGTTGTGATCCAAAATCGGGGTGTGTACCTGGCACACCACTCGATTGCGATGACAACATCACCTGTACCGATGATCAATGCGACCCTCAGGACGGTTGCCTTTATTTCCCCAACCACGGGGTGTGTGACGATGCGTGGGCGTGCACAGACGACAGTTGTGCACCCGGCGTGGATTCGGATGCCGATGGATGTGTACACGAACCTAGCCCCGGTTTAAGTCCCTGCACAGTGATTTGCAGCATATCCGGACTGGTCGGAAATACCGTGGAATGTAAAATCCGTTTAGCCGAAGTGTTGGGACCCACTTCGCCCTATCCCACAACGGCGTTGCAACTGGATTTGCAATATGATCCGGCGCTGTTGGAATTGACGACCTTCCATGACGGTGAGTTTTGTCCTGGCGGGCCGTGTATCCCATGGAACATCCCGGTTCCGTTTCCGCAACTACAATCGGGACACGCAATCGGGTTGTTCCCATCCGATCCCACCTTGTGGATGGGCACCGGGAAATTGCTGATGGCTCATTTTACAGACCCGTCTACAGCCGTAACGAACGCGACCATTAACGGGGGAACACTGGGCGATGGAGGTAACTTAACAGGAGATCCGGTCGTGATTACCGCCGTATTTAAGTTACTTCAAACTATCCCTTCCGACCTTCCGACCGTGGTGACAGCTCCGGCTATAATCGCTTCCGACGTGGATGGTTTTTCGATACCCACGTTGATTGAATATGACGTTATCCAATCATTAACGCCCTAACTTTGTCATGCCCAAGTTTGTCAACGTCGTTTGCAGATCGGGCCATAGTGGACTGGTTATTTCCCCGCCATCCCAACGCAGAGTCGCCGCGTGCAAAAACGGACGAATCAGGCCGGACCGCATAGCAAAATGTCGATTGGTCGCCGGATCTCCGTAACGATCATCGCCCAGGACCGGATGGCCTATTATAGCGAAATGCTTTCTGATTTGGTGTGTTCTGCCGGTCAGCAACGATACCTCAACCAACGAATGGCCCGCGATAACGTCGACCCTTTTGTATCGGGTATGAGCAGTCCATTCCCTCCCATTTTCCCAAACGGGTCTAGTGATATTCCCACCCTTATGAGTGATGCCTTTGACCAAAGCCAGGTAGGTTTTCTGAGCAGACTGGATTGGATTTTCCCGCGATGGATCGCCGAACAACACCAACCCTGATGTACCCACGTCCAACCGATGCAATGGTTGGACGTCCGGAAAATCCCGGCGAACCGATTCCAGTGCCGACCACGGCCATTCGGAATGGGGGATAGTGGGCAACAGGGGCGGTTTGTCCACCGCAACAAAATGGTCGCCTTGATAACGTATGGGAAGGCGTGGGGGAGACCCCGCCTGCAAAACCACAACGGTTTCAATATGGGGCGTTTCCGGAATCATATCAATGGGATAAGCATCCGCGGCCCGATATCCGAAACCCGCCAAAATCGCCATATCCCGCGCCAACGTCTCCGGATCGCAACTGACCATCACGATCCGTTCCGGCTGACTCCCAATCAGTCCGTACAACGTATCAGCCGACAATCCAGAACGAGGAGGGTTGGCTATCACGACCCACGGTCGGGGGGTGTCGGTACCCAGGTCGGTTAACGCTTCCTCGACCGGCATCGCCCACACATCGACTTTGTCTCCAAGATGGCGAGGCAGATGTTGTGCTGACCTCCACGCCGCTTCGGCAGCCGGCTCATAAGATTCAACCAGCACCGTTTGTTCCGCAATATCGGAAACGGCCAAGCCATGCGCCCCGGTTCCCGCGTATAGGTCAACCACACTCCCCCCGGCTATACCCGGTTGTGTTGATACCACTTCCCGGATTTTTTTTTGCAGAAGGGCTGCCTGATCGGCATGAACTTGGGTAAACACTCCCGCGGGTGACTGAACCACGACACTTCCAACCTGCTGACTCAACTCCGTGGTTCCCAAAACAGGAATCGGGGCTTCGCCCAGCACGGTCGCCGCCGACCCGGATCGCACCCCAACCGCGACTCCGATGACCTCACCCGGTAATTGACTCATGACCATTCGAGCTAGACGAGCACCGTCCTGACGAATATCGGGATGTGAAGCACCACCATCAACACCTTCCAGAATCAACGTCGGCACCGCGTTGCCCTGTCCATCGGTACGAATGTCCAATGCGACTAGCCGGGAGCCGTTAGGAAGATATGGCAGTTGTCCGCGAAACACGTTGGCGATACGAAGTGCAACTTCAGGGACCACGACACAATCGGGTGTATCGACTACATGATGTTGTGGCCCATAAAGGCCAATGTGGCTGCCATCCACAACCCATTTGACACGCAGACGATAACGGCGCCGCATTTTTGCAGGTATCGGGTCATGTACCTTGATGTCGGCAAACATCGGATTCGTACTGCGATATGCATTCAACGCTGCAATCGTTGTTTGATGTTTGCCACGGAGTTGCTCTGCATACGGCAATTCGATTAGAGGACATCCCGGACATTCGGGACGATGAGGACAGTCCGACATAGGTTATTGCCCCGGTGTGGCGACTTCCGCAAACAAGCGTTCAACCAACGCGGCGTTCCATAAACCGAAAACCAGTTTGCGGGCGCGCGCGTCGTTGACCAAACTCCATAACTCTTCCAACGTAGTACGACCCCGACGCATGATTTCTTTTGCAACATCAAAAACCCCCTGCTCGGCGATTTCTCCCATAGAAGCCAACACCAATGCGGCTTGAACAGGGCTTTTGCTCGGCACCACAAGCGGCGTAAATCGCTCAAAATCCGCCGGTTTTTTACCCGTTTCCAGGTGAATGAATACCCTGCGAACTGCATCGGTCGGCTCTATCGACTCGGAAAGTTGAACGATCAGTTTGCTGTCGTCGGGCACAACCCCGGCACGCAACAATTCCTGCGACAACGCCGCCCCTCGAAGTTCACCGCGCAGAATCTTTGCATACGTCCAGTAAATCATTGCATCAGATTCGCTATCGTCGCCAAACAGAATTTCCTGAGCCGCTATGGGGTGCTCCCGCCGATTGGTCAACAAAGCAACCAATTTGTATCCCATCTGTGACCGGAGATGGGAAAATCTCAGTCGCATTAAGTAAGCAAACTGGTCCTTTAACGTAATACCGTCAAACTCGACACCGTCGAGCAACATCTTCTTCGTGAGAATTTTTCGAAGTTGTGGTGGACTCGCCGAAACAAAATACAACGGGGTCTGCCTGGGTTTGGGACCAGGACCGCGACGAATCGCGTGCAGCAGAGCAACGGTCCCGTCGATCGCATACTTGTCGATGGCAAGTTCAATCGCAACTTTGGCCAAATCCAATACGGAATTGAAGCGGCTTCGTAAGTAGGTTTTGTCGATATCCCACGTGTAAATTGTGCCGGAAAAGTCGGGCATAAAAACCCGGTCGTCCGAACGATCAAACGGGTAATTGTCGATTTGTGAAGAAACGCTCGCGTTCACGTCGACTACCTAGGTGGCTGGGTTGGTATCCGCGCCGGCAAAATGGGCGAGCCGTCAATTTCGTACGTAGCCCGACGAACCATTAACTTTTCGATTACTTCCATGGGGCGAGTCTCATGAAACAGGATCTGATATACCCCTCCGGTAATCGGTAGTTCTACACCGAGTGTCGTGGCGTACTCCATAGCCACCTTGGTGGTATTGACACCTTCGGCAACCATCACCATTGATTTTAGGATATCGGCAAGCTTCTCGCCCTCTCCAAGACGCTTACCCACTTGATGATTCCTGGACAATGGGCTTGAACAGGTGGCAATGACATCTCCCACACCCGCCAGACCACTAAATGACAGCGGATTGGCTCCCGCGGCCACCGCCAAACGCGATACTTCGGCCAGCCCCCGGGTAATCATGAATGCCTTGGCGTTGTCTCCCATCCCCAGGCCCGTCGCCAATCCCGATGCAATCGCCAAAATATTTTTTAACGCACCCGCGAGTTCCACCCCAACGACATCGCGGTTTCCGTATACCCGAATTACCGACGACGCAAGCATTTGTGCTCCTCGTTCGATCACTTCGTCGTACGCGGACGCGATCACCGTTGCGGCGGGGTGTCCATCCATGATTTCCCGGGCCAGGTTGGGACCACTAAGTGAACCGACTTTTTTGCAGCACGTTTCTTGGCGTAAGATATCGGTCATTCGCGCAAAAGTCCCAGGTTCAAGCCCTTTGGTCGCGCTGACCAGAATCTGATCTCCACCAACATAATTGCCCAGCTCATAGGCGGTTTCCCGCAACGAATGAGAAGGTACCGACACAACAATCACATCGCAGGCTTTCGCAACTTCTTCCATGTCCAATGTTGCACGGACGTTCGGGTGTATCGAATACCCCGGAAGGTATCGCGTGTTGGTGTGCGCGGAATTGATTTCATCTGCCTGCTCTCCGCGTCTGACCCACAACAACACCTCATTGCCGGCAAAAGCATACAAATGGGCCAACGTAGTGCCCCAACTGCCACCCCCAAGCACACCTACAGAAGTGCGCGATGCGGTAGTCATGCTGCGCTCCTAACAGCCAGATCGAGCTGTTGCTCCAGCCCGTAGCCACTTAAGCGATTCTGATAGTAATATAGCAAATTCATATCAGTCGGGAAAATGCGATCACCACGGCGTTCCAACACGTGATGTAAATGATAGGTACCAAAGTATTTCAAGGCTTCCGCCACAACCTCGTCGGCTGGTTGGCGCCGCAAGTTCGGCGTAAGTCGTAATTGATTGGCATCTTCTTTTTGCGCTAAAAGTGCGACAAACATTTCGACCGCATCATATACCCGATTAAGTTCAAGACTGTCGGCGCTGCCGCCGGTGCGCAGAAGACGGTACAGGTCCAAACTCGGATTGTCGGTACGCAGAAGGCGAAAAACCACAAAAGCCAGCACATGAGTGGCAAAAAGTGTGTTGTTGCGCATATATGACGCAGCGATCTGCACGCCCAACTCCCGGGTGAACTGTTCATCCCGTTGTGCCGAAACCTGGGGCCGGTCATTTTTCATGACATACCGCGACGGATCGATGATCCGTCCCCGCCAATCACGGCTGTTGCCATCGGAATCCACGGGATTGCCAAACACATCGAACGGCTCACAAACACGCAAATGAATTCGTGCCTCAAGCTGCATCGTGTTGCGGAAAAAGGTCCAGACCCGCTCAGGCTGAGAAAACTCGTCGTCGGTGATGATATAACGGGCTTTACCTTCTTCCTTTAAGTGATCGTCGATTAAGGTTTCGGCTTCGAGCACAAGAGGATAGTTGATGGTTGCCGGCACGATATAAATATTGGGGTTGGTCTTACCTGCCTGTAAGTTACGGATATATGCAAGCAGTCCAGTGCTTACAAGACCTAATTTAAGATGGCGTTCCACCTCACCGGACCGTGATCGAGTGCCTCCGGGAAAAAACAAATTGTGATATCCCAGTTCCAGCGCAACTGTGGCATAGGTTTTGAGCACTTGTTTGTAGAGCAGATTGTTCTTTTTTCGATCCACCTTATAAGCCCCTAGATTGCTCATAAAAAAGCCCATCACGGGGTTGGCGAACAGATTGAGACCGGCGCCGTACAAAAATGGCGGTAAACCAAGATGATACAACGCCCAACCAACCAACACACTGTCGGTATGCGACAAATGGGTTGGCACCAATATCACAGTGCCACGATTGGCAAGATTTTTGATTGTCGTAATCTCGCCTTCGACCCGGATCGAGTCTTCAACCCGGGGAAATGCTTTTGCGCCACCCAGTAGACGTCTGGGCGATACCCCGTTGAGCAACGCCACCAACCCCATCGGCAATATCTTGGTGGTCAATCGATAAAAGGTCTCATCAAATTCACCCATGATCTCGAAAACATAACGCTCAATGACCCGTCTCGCGAGATCTTTGACCTGTTCTTCCGAGGCTCGACCTAGTGTTTTGCTGACCTCGTTCCAAAACGCAATGTCATGATCTCGCACCGATGAGGATGGTTCGCGTTCAAGGCGTTTTCGTTCGTTGTATAATGTATCGTTGAGCAGGTTTTCGAGCGGCATCCCGCCAGATTGCCGGGCCATTTGAACGTTTTGAGCAAGAACACGGCTTGTTACTTCCACAGAAACGCGCTGAGCGTCGTTTTTACGCATCCAACACCTCGATTGTTGGTGACCGGACCCAGACATGGGCCGCACGGGCACGGTATCAAACACCATCTAAACGAAAGTGGATAAGAAAACGGGCGTGCCGGCGAGGGGTCTGGATGTTAGTCGATGCTGGGCTCGGCGGAATCATCGTCTTCGGGCACTACGATGTCGTCACCACCGGTCGACGAGGTGTCAGGGAGCAGATTGCCGCCGCCAGTGTTGCCTCCGCCGGTTGTATTGTTTCCACGACACCCACCGCTGCTGTTGAGGCAAGTGCCGGACACACACATCGGTCCGGAACCAAGCGCACAACAATAAAATCCCGGTCCGCAAGTCGGATTGCAGGCTGTTGAAACCCCGGGGTTGTCCAATGCACCAGTTGTCTGCACATATTCCGACTCCGACGAGGTCAAAGCCGCAACCACGGTGTCAAACCCGAATGCATCGTCATTATTTCCACCTACCACCTGGTTGTTTTTTGCCTTTTCGTAGGCATCATAACCCGGCGTGCCGACCTGACAAATAATGCAGGCGTTCGGATCAATGGCCTGGGGGTCGGTATAATAACCGGTCAAACAACTGTTGGATGCGCCTTCATCGGGACAACCGGCGAACAGACCGGCCATAAACAACAACAACATCGGCACCATTTTTTTCCAGAATTCAACCACCATCATCATCACTCCTTCTCTCACGAATATCCAAAGGGGACCTCGAAATGGGCAGCATTGTAGATCCCTCGCCGTTGAGGAAGCAAGCGCCGGAGCCTTCCGGACATTCCCGGCCGACCGGACGTAAAAACGCCGTCGATTCGAAAACACGAACCTGTTACACTCTGCCCACGCGCTAAGCGAGCGCGTCTATCGTTGTAGGTAAACAAAATGCGGTATCCATTTGGCCACTGGTTTGTGGCGTCTCGACTGTCGACAATGCTGTTTGGAATGATGGCCCTTCTAAGCCATATCCCGTCATGTTCCACCCCGGATCGTGCCGAGGATAACGGCTGGACGACAAACCCACAGGTAGGTACGCCGGATACCGGGGGCGCGCCAGATGACCCAAACGACTCTTCCGGCTGGATCGGCGGCAATCCACAAACCGACGGACTGAATGGCGGTGACAGCACACCTGCACAAGACATCGTTGACCCGTTGGATATGGTGCTGACGTCATGCGGTACCGACGGCGATTGCCCACCCGATATGGCAATTTGTTTGCCATCGGGCACCTGTGGTCAATGTACGTCTTCGACCGACTGTAAATCAGGCGAAATGTGTAAATCCGGATTGTGTCAACCCAAGCTGTGTGAACCGAACAGCGAAACCTGCAATGCGAATGCCGTGCAGTCGTGCAACGCAGACGGAACCGGCTTTGATCTGTTCGATTGTTCCCCTGGAACATGTCAGAGCGGAAAATGTACCGGATGTATTCCGGGAACAAAAGCGTGTAAAGACGGAGACGCCGTTCAATGCACCGAAGACGGTTCTGAATATCAAGTCATTGAAGACTGTGCCGAACTGGCTCAATGTTTCGACGGTCAATGTTTGTTATGTTACCCAGGAACAGGTAAATGTGAGGGGAAAGACGGATACAAATGCAAAGGTGACGGGTCTGGTTGGGAATTTGTTGCAACCTGCAGCGCCGGGCAGGCGTGCATCGCCGGAAAATGTCAGTCGCTGTGTTCTGGAGATATTAAATTCAACACCAACGTTGGATGTGACTATTGGGCGGTGGATCTCGACAATGCTTCGGGTTCTGCGGACGTACCGGGTGCAGATAATGCCCAGTATGCCATCGTCGTGAGCAATACGAGTACATCGGATGCGGAAGTAACCATTCGTAAGGAGGATGCCGGTGCCCCGCAGGCGACCGCTTGGGTTCCAGCGGGTGGGCTCCATATTTTTAACCTGCCACCACACAACGTGAATGGATCGATGAAAGCCGCACGGGCTTGGAGGGTGGCAGCAACGGCACCGATTGTGGCATATCAATTCAATCCCCTTGAAAACGTGGGGGTGTTTTCCAACGACGCAAGTGTTTTGTTTCCGTCCAATACCTGGGGCACAGAGTACCTGGTCATGACACGGCGTCAGACCGACGTGAGTTATCGCGGTTATCTGACCGTAGTTGCAGGCTTTTCCGACACGGAGGTGACGGTCACCGTCAGTGCGCCTACCAAAGCAGGGGTGGGTGTGCCGGCGTTGAAGACCGGGGAGAGTTACAAGACGACTCTCCAACCCTACGAGGTGCTTAGCATCGAATCGGATTCACCAGTCGCGGATTTGACCGGCTCCAGCGTAACTTCGAGCAAGCCTGTGGGTGTGTTCGGAGGCCACGAGGCTGCCATCACAGGCACCCAGTGTTGTGCCGATCACCTAGAAGAACAGATGATTCCAGTCAGCGCATGGGGGAAAACGTACGTAGCAAGCCGTAGCCACAATCGGGGTGTGGAGCCGGATTACTGGCGGATATTGGCGTCTGAAGACAATACCACGGTGATTACCAACCCACCGCAAACGCCGATTCCACCGTTGAAAAAAGGCCAATATTACGAACTGAAATCCACCGCGGACTTTCAAATTGATGCAACCAAACCGATCCTGGTGGGTCAATACCTGGCATCGAGCTTCGAAATCAACGGCGATTGCCAAACAGGTTGCAAAAACGGATCCGCATGCGAACCGATTCAGAATATGTGTTTTATGCCGAATATCTGCACCAATACCGCACCCGGCAGTTGTCCAGCGGGCCATATCTGTGCCGTGGCGAATCAGTCGTGCGAACCCATTGGAGACCCGGCTTTTATCTTAGCGGCGCCAGTAGAACAATTCCGTAATGAATACCTATTTCTGGTACCGAATAAGTATTATCTCGACTACCTAAACGTAATCGCTCCGGTCGGAGCAACGATTATTCTGGACAACGGGACGCCCATTTCGTTGACCCAAATCAATAGTCAGTGGGCGGCTGCGCGCCTCCCTATCGCCGACGGTGTCCACACGATTCAATCGACTGCCGGTGAGAAATTCGGAATTGTCGTGTACGGATTTGACGACGATGTCAGTTATGGTTATCCCGGCGGCATGGCGCTCGAAAAACTCAACAAATGAAATCTCACAAACCTGAGACCTTCCGTTGTTTGTTGGCCTGAGCTTCGGTAAGCATCCCTTTGCAGGATGGAAATTGGCTGCAACCAAAAAAACGACCTCGTGGCCCAACCCGTTCTATCATCGGATGTCTACAGAAGGGGCATTGCAACAACGGATCGATCACGAGAGCACCCGCGGCACGGCGACCCGTCGCCGCAAAGCCGAGCCGAATCACACTTTTGGGATCCACCGTACCCAAAGTAAGATAACGTAAGCCAAGAGTTTCGAGGCCGGCTTGGGGGCCGTTAGGGGATTTCAGGAGTGCGCCCAAAGACGGATCACCTGTCGAAACAAAATCGTTTGGGGTCAAAGTGGCCGAAGCAGTTTCTGTGCCGGAATCAAAACGTTTCGCCATTGCCGACGCGTCGCCCAGCAAAACAAGGTAGGATCGGGAACGAAGCTGCTGGCTTAAATAAGCGACGACCGTATCTTCACACTGGTCGGGTGGATCGGGAACAATGGTAACATAACCTCCGGGCGGAGCGGCGATGACGACAAATTCTGCAACCGGCGGGTCATCGCTCGACCGAGGAACGGGAGCATAACCGCGCATCGCAAAATATCGTTTTAAGCACGCGGCAACGGGTACGGCCGACCCGGAAATGTGAACGGTCAAAATCGACGACGACATGGTATGAACCTTTGGTTACAAACACAGTTCCCCCAATTAGTGCGCGATTGTCGGAACAAATAAACTGCAATTTTTGCCCAAACACCATCTAAGTCAATATCTTAAAGTATTTGCTACGAGGTCAAAATGAAACCGATTGCCACACCGCCCCAAACATGGATTTTATGTAGGTGGCGGCCATGGATTGCTGTTCTGCTCATACTTGCCATATTTTTCCCAAGTACGACATTTGGAACCGATCAGATTGATTTATTGAACCTTTCTGATGGTTCGCTCCGAGGATGTTTCGGAATAACCGCCGACGGTGTTAAAATGGCATGTTTTAACAAAATTCGTGGGCAGTACTCGATCGAAATCAAGGGAACAAAAGACCGGCGACTGTACAAAGCCTGGCCGCTGTCCGCACATACGGAAGGTAGGGGGAAAGATGCGGCGTTAACTAAGATCTTGAGGGAGTTAACAAAGCGCGGTTTTCACGGACTAACGGTGGCAGAATTTAAGAGTGACAATCAATTTAGTATCCCTGGGTATCAATGTGAGCTGGGGTTAACTACGGATACTCGATATGTCAAGACCATCGCGGGACAATCTGGTGGACCGTGGGTTGAGGCCGGGGGCATCGGTGGAAAAAATCAATTGGCGGGTGTCGCGCTGGACCTGGCTCACTCGCGAATCATCCTCACCATCGATCAACACGACGCAACCGAAGAAACCCAACTGCGGGAGTATAAGATTTTTCCGCTGTCGGAATTAAATGATCGGGCTGAATGCCGGGCGGTAAATTCCGATCAACCACAACAACCGTGATGCGGAGACCATTGTTGGTCCAGGCAACGTCAGATCAGCATGACAGGTGTTCATACGCCGCTGGACTTGCAAATTAGGGTTCTGTTACCATCGACGTCCTTAACGTGTTGCTTTTGAAGCAAACGGAACCGTAGGATCTAAGCCGCAACGTGGGTGAGCAGAGTGGCGCGAATCGTTTACAGAAGCGAAGATGGCCAAGACAAGGAAGTGTCCGTTACGAAAAACGGCGACCAAGTGCTGGTCGGGCGTGTCGAACAGGCGACGATCCGATTTGGAGACCTGTCTGTGTCACGCAAACACTGCGTGATCAGTTGGCGCAACAATCGGTTCATGGTGGAAGACAACAACAGCGCCAACGGGACCTGGGTCAACAACCAACGAATATCCAGCCCGACTCCGGTCAGCAACGGCGACGAAATCAAATGCGGCGAAATGTTGCTGCGATTTCTCGACGAAAAAGCGGATGCGCCAAAACTGAAAGTGGTGCGCTCAGAAGCCGACAACGCGCCATCAACGTCGGAACGACCGGCCGCAAAACCGACAGAAAACACCAGCGAAGCATCTTCTGACAAAGCCGGATGGAAGGATTCGACAAGACCGGCTCAAAAAGACGTCTCCAACAAACCACAGGACAATGCACGCAGCGGCAAATCGCAGCAGAACGCAAATGCCGGAATGGAACAGCAGATGCAGGAACTGGCCGATCTCCTGCGAAAGACCGAATCCGAACGCGATGAATTGCAACGAAGGGCGACATCGGGCCAGAAACCGAAAGAAAATGACCAAGCGAAACAGCTAAAGACCGTCACAGCCGAACGGGATGGGTTCAAAGCACAACTTGACGAAACAAAAGCCCAGCTTGAAGAGTTGAAAACCAAACTGAAGGAGTCGGAGGAACGAGGAACCGGATACAGCGTGCAATTGGAATCGGTAACCAAAACCTTTCGGCAGACACGAGAGGAGCTCGACCGATCAAAAACACGGGTCGAAGAACTGCGGGAGCAGTTGGTACAACGTGAGGACCATATCGAGGACCTTCAGCGTAAGATGGATTTGCTCGAGGACGAGCTAAAGTCGGTACGCGGATTGTCTACGGACAGCGACGCGTTGATGCGCGATTTGAAACGCCGCATTTCCGAGAAAGATCGACAAATCGACCAGCTCAACGACCAAATCACAGAAACGGAGTATGAACTCAACGAAGCGAGGGAAGAAATCCGCCAATTGCAGAGCGACTTTAACCGCGACGGTGGCGAACTGACAAAACTGGAACGAATGTGTAATCACCTGCGGGAAGTGAATGAAGAAAAAGATAATATTGTCGCTCAACTGCGACGCGATCTGGAAGAAAAAGACCGAGAGATAAAACAGATTCGAATGGGCGTGGGCCTTGCGGACCTTGAAGAAGAGCGTCGCAAAGTGGTGGAAGACTTTATTCGCAAAAGCCGTGAAGTAGACCGCCTATCCGACGAAATCGCGACAACGCGTAGAGAACGTGACGAAGCCGTCAAGGGAGCCGAAGAAATCAGGCGAAAACTTGACGAAAATGACGAGTATCTGCTGCAAAAGAACGAGGCTCTCAAGGCGGCCGAGCAAAAACTCAAGGAAGCAAAGCGGGAACTGGCCGCTGAGACCCGCGACAAGGATCGAATTGTCGCCGAATTGGAAGAGGTTCGGACTTCGATGCAGGAGTTCCCCCCCGAATCATTCCATCGGCTCAACAATGAATTGTCGTCTACGCGGCGACAGTTGGAGCAATTACAGGAAAAGTTATCCGACGCACGATCCCAGCTTGCAGCCGCCACGGCACAACCGGTGGTTGATGCTGCGGAAGTTACTAAATTAAGAGCAGAACTACGCAGTCAATGCGACGATTTGCGACTGGGGACGGATTCTTTGCACGCTAATTTAAGCACATTGAATATGTTTGTACGCGATATACAGAACTCCGTTCAACCGCTGCTTAAGTTACGTGATCGAGTCGTCGATCCAGAGGTGAAACAGGCTTTGCAAGACGCAAAAATCGAAGCCGCCGTAGAATCTTTCGGCGCCGTTTTTTCTGTTCTCGAAGCGGAAACAACGATGCTTGAGCAACAGGTGACCGAACTCATTACCGCTCTGGAGGACTAACCCGCATGTTCGAAAAAATTTCGAGCCGAACGGAAATCGAATACCTGATTCGTGCAGGATACCCGCTGCTGTATGTGATCTCCCCCGAAGAATTGCGGGTCGAAAATGCCATTCGCTCCATCGCCGGGGTTCAGGAAGGATCGCGTACACGACGACAAGTTCTCAAGTGGTCGATAACAGAAGGATTTCTGCACGACAACGGCGAAGGGTTCAACGACATCAAAGACCCGCTGCGAGCGCTTGAGTTCATTCATAAGTACGAAGCCGACGCGATCTTCATTTTACGCGACATGCATCCGTTTTTGCAGGATCCGACAATCGTGCGCAAATTACGCGATCTGTCCCGTAGTTTGTACAAAGAATACAAACGACATGTGATTTTATTGACACCCGTTTTGAAGCCGGTGCCGGAACTGGAAAAAGAGATGGCGATCATCGATTTTGAACTTCCGGTCCGTGACGACATCGACGAAATCGTAACCGATGTTATGTCCCGCGTTGGTTCTCGCCGGGATCAAATGGCTATCATGCGTGATCCCGATCTGCGCGAAAGAGTTATCGAAGCCGCCCTTGGCCTAACTGCTGACGAAGCACGAAACGTGTTCGCCAAATCCCTTGTCAGCAAAAAGGACCTGGACATTGAAACCATCCTGGGGGAAAAAAAGCACATCATCCGAAAAAGCGGCATTCTGGAATTCTACGAAACAAGAGATGATTTTAATGATGTCGGCGGTTTGGAGATTCTC
Source organism: Myxococcales bacterium (assembly GCA_013360285.1). GTDB lineage: Bacteria > Myxococcota_A > UBA9042 > JABWCM01 > JABWCM01 > JABWCM01. The sequence continues at coordinate 24,691 of JABWCM010000003.1, read as the reverse complement.
AAAGCATGGTTGAACAAACGGCAGTTGGCATTCAGCCAAAAAGCCCGCGAGTTTGGCCTTCCTGTGCCCAAGGGGATTTTGATGATCGGGGTGCCCGGTTGTGGAAAGTCGTTAACGGCCAAGGCAATGGCGTCATTGTGGCAGATGCCGTTGTTGAGATTGGACGTGGGAAAGGTCTTCTCCAGTCTGGTCGGTTCGTCGGAAGAGAATATCCGACGATGTATTCGGACCGCTGAAGCCGTGGCGCCATCGATTCTGTGGCTGGATGAGTTGGAAAAGGGATTTAGCGGAACAAAATCAAGCGGTCAATCAGACGCCGGCACAACAGCACGTGTTTTTGCCAGCTTTATCACATGGTTACAGGAAAAAAACACCCCGGTATTTGTAATCGCGACGGCAAACGACGTGTCCATGCTGCCACCGGAACTATTACGAAAGGGCCGTTTCGACGAAATCTTCTTTGTGGACCTGCCGAATGCGTTGGAACGTAAACAGATCATCAGAATCCACTTGGAAAAGAAAAAACGGAACCCCGACACGTACGATCTCGAAAAAATTGTTGCAGCCACACAGGGATTCAGTGGTTCGGAAATCGAACAAGCGATTATCAGCGCGTTGTACGACGCGTTCGAGGCCGGCTCCGACATTGATACCGACCGGGTCATCACCAGCGCCCAGGAAATTATTCCGTTGTCTTTGACAATGAAAGAAGGCATTGATGGGATGCGGGAGTGGGCACGGACCCGCGCACGGCGTGCGTCGTTTGACGACGGAGCATTACGCGACGAATCCACTTTCAGCCAGTTGGAAATTTAACATCCAAGTATGTTTATTTAACACCCTTTTACAACCACCTGAGAAGAAAAGCCATGTCTCACTTTACAACGGTCGAAACCAAGATTCACGACCTGGTGGCCCTGCAGTTGGCGCTAAAAGATTTGGGTTACGCCCACACCACCGCAGAAGAGCATCAGTTTGTGACAGTGAAGGGTTATCTCGGGCAAACAACCGAGGCAAAAATCGCAATCCATGCATCCAAAACCTACGATATTGGCGTAAAGGTGGGCGCAAAAGGGGTTGAGTTTGTCGCAGACTGGTGGGGCGTGGAGACAACCCGAGGGGTCACTCAAAAAGAATTCATGCAGCAGGTAAAACAACGTTACGCGTATCACAAAGTGATGGCGGAGATAAAAAAACGTGGTTATACACTGCAGGAAGAAGAACAAAACGAAGAAAACCAGATACGGATACGGGTGAGAACATGGGCGTAAGCAAACGTGAAATCGATATCGTGATCGCTCCGGATGGTACTGTTTCTTTGGAAGTGGTCGGCGCCAAGGGGGCCGAGTGCCTCGACCTTACGGAATTTCTCGAAGAAGCGCTGGGTGAAGTCGTGGATCGGGAGTACACGCGGGAATATTACCAGACACCAACGGAAACAACTGAACAAATCAAAATCGGCAACAGTTAGCCCGTATTTCGCACCAGGACTCGCGAGACCGTCAGCAAGCCCATCAATTCTGGGCGCGCCGACTTTTGCCGCGCCGAGGTAGGCCTGCACCCTGTTGGGCACACACGAGGAAACACGACCCCAATGTGCGACCGTATCGGCCTTGCTGCCGAAGGATAGTTGGAAGGGCAAGTTTCAGTTTAGCCTATCAATTCAACCAACCATTGTTTCGCGGGCCATCGACCGATACAAAACAGGATTGGCGCCCACTGTCATGATCGTTATTGCCATTTGGAAACGCAGATGACCATCGATTGTTTGCAGGCAAACACACCCGATCAGGATACACCCGACTCATTCGCAGCAATCACGTTTCCAAATACCGCGTCGCTGTTTGGCTGCCCCGAGGTGATCTTTCCACTCCGAAACGTGCGCCATACTGCATCTCAACGGTCCACAAAACAAAAATTCTGGCGGTCGCTGCTCTGTTGGACATCGGGCTATCTTACTGACGAACAAAACAAATCCTATCACAAAACCCTCAATATTGCTGCTCGTCTGGCGGCTACACATAACCCGGTCGAAATTGTTGATGCGTCCTTTGAACCGTGGCTGTTGAGAACAGCAAGGACGGAAACCAAACCCACACTGACTACACGGATCGAAAAGAAAACAGCTCACAAGTCGATGGTGTACACAATACGGGCGCGCGGAGACAAAGAGCTGACCGAGCCGATGCAAAAAGCAAAAGACCGTATGGAACATCGAAATCCACAGTTTTTTTTGCGAAACATTGGTCGCTGTATGATGGAGCCTGCTGAAGAACTTCCCCTGATACGCCAACCAATCGAAAGTGGACTTGATGAATCAACACTCAAAGAACTTCGCAAATTGATCACTTCACCGATCCATCCCGAAATGGGAACCATCGACAGTTTGGCGTTTTTGCGGACGGTCATGGACCCACTAAGATATTTGTTATTTAGGGACCCATGGCACCGTTACGCCGGACAGGAACTAAAGTCCACCGTCAATGGCCCACTGTGGCAGTATTTTCCCGACGAGCAGGCACTGAAACGTTATGGCGGGAAAAACGCACAAGTTCTGCACACGGAAGACACGTCCAGCGAATGAACGACCAAGCGACTTAGGGACATCAAACATCCGAGGTGCAATGTGCACATCGGGTTGCTTTGATCGGAATGGAGGACAAACATCTGGGGCAGTCTTTGGTGGTTGGAGCCGCCGGCACCGGTGCAGGTTCGTCTTTTTTTGCCAGCTTGTTCATGACGCGGATCAGCATAAAAATACAAAACGCGATGATCAAAAAGTCCAAAACCACGTTGATGAACTGCCCATAAGCAATGACGGCAACTCCTGCTTCTTTCGCCTGGGCCAACGACGTCACAGCTTCCCCGGTCGGAAGCGTTTTTCCTGGGTCAAGATTAATAAACAGGTCCTGAAAATTCACTCCCCCCATCGCCTTTCCAATAGGAGGCATAATCAAATCGTTTACTACCGAGGTCACTATCTTACCGAAGGCGCCGCCGATAATCACACCGACGGCCATATCGACCACATTTCCCCTCATCGCAAATTCGCGAAATTCTTTGATCATGCTCATATTCGTCTCCTAAATGTGTTATTGAGCGGCGGGCGGATCACCCAGATATATATGCCAAAAAGACATCGTACCCCGCGCAGTGCCCGTTTCCTCGTTTTTCTCGAGGTCTGCGCCCGCCAAAACCATATCCATCCACTCGTTCATCACGATGTCTTCAACACCAAATAGTTCAAGCTGCTGGTCACACGACAACACACCGTCATCAAAACACTGCCGAGTCATGATCTTGACCGCAGGAACCCACGTTGACGATTGCATGTCGAGGTGCAACAAAAACACGGACCGATAAGTCGGATCGGCCGGACACTCGACCGTTCCACAGCCGGGGCCATCAGCAATAACCCACACCGCATCCTTTGTTGCAAATACCGATCGAAGTGTCAACATTTTGGGATCAAGCCAATCCGGCAATCCTCCCAACGGGACCTCTTTCCATTCACCATCAAAGTGCAACAGTTTTCCGTGGTCTGCACTTACCCATACATCCACTTCGTTTGTCTTATGAACATCAAACCACTCCGTTACGCCGGCACATGGGGAACCAGCCTTTGCCGCGTCGCATCCCAAAGGTGGCTCGGAACTCCATTTTGGAAATTCGACACCGGTTTGATACGCCATGATGTCTTGGTCGACTTTTGCATGCCCATATATTCGCGGCGCATCCCCCTGTTCCGATACTCCGGCAAACCCGAATGCGTACGGCACGGTGAACGTGACCCCGTCTTTGCCAAATTCTACGTGGTTACCGAGAAGTGTTTCTTGAATCGGTGCGGCCGGTCCATCTATGTAGGCATAATCACATACGTCGTAGTTGGATGCGCACAGCACCATCTTTCCAATTACGCCCTCGGATCCATAGCCGGTTCCGGCAAGATACAAGGAGCTTCCCGTCGTTTCCGAGTCACTGTCCCCCAAAAAGCCGGACGATATGCTCAACAAGTCGTGATCCGACGAAACCCAGCCGATCGAATCGGAGTCATACCAGCCTTCACCCGCTACAGTAACCGCCCCATAGCGACCAACCGCAATGTAGTCCTCTATGGCCAATAGCGGATGGATACGCATGTGTTCGATCCACGCTCCATCACCGACGTAGAAACCCGCAATAATTCCATATTCATACAATGTCGGCACCCCCGGGACATCACCCGGAGGTTGCAAATACCCCGCGGCTGTCACCCACCCACCAGAAAAATTGCTGTCCAACAACATTGCCGTGCTGTAATTGCCAAATTCGCCTGAACTTACCTGTTCTTGCATAAACGTCATACATTGACCCACGACGTTGCACATTGCTGCCTCTCCGCACGGATACCCCACAATACGCGGCGGGAAATCACACTGATCAGGGCCGACACAAATATCGTCGGTGCAAGGATTACCGTCTTCACACAACGGCAAACCCGAACACAAACCTCCAAGACATTGGTCGGCTACCGTGCAGGGGTCCGAGTCATCACATCCGAGACCATCGGACGGGTCATTGACACATCCGGTTGTGGCATCACAGCTATCGATGGTGCAGATGTTGAGGTCATCACAATCCAGTGCACCACCGCTCACACACACCATGTCAACACAACTATCCGCAACCGTGCACGCATCCAAATCATCACAAGGAACGCCGTCCGCCGCGTTGTAAAAACATCCTGTTTCGAGATCACAACCGTCGTCGGTACAAACATTGCCATCGTCACACGCTGCCAACTGCTCCGCACTACACCCAGATGCCTTCACGACGAAGCTGATGGACGCAGTTTGTGAATCGGTTCCGTCAGAAACGGTGACGGTAACCAAAAAGGTTGTATCTACAGCAACTTCCGGAACAATAAACGACACGGAACTCATGTCCTGTGTTTCCGACGTGTCGACGATTTCCAATTCGGTACCCTCGGGTTCAGAGGTCGCCGTCCATACAAACGTCAACACCGTCCCCGGATTGGGATCGTCGGCGTCCGCGGCCAGTTCGACGGTTTCGCCCGGCAACGGATTGCCGGTTGGCTCACCCGATATCGCGACCTCTGGAACCTCGTTAATCGTGTTAAGTATAGTAATCTCGACACTATCTTTCTTTTCACGACCCGACGAATCCCGCATCGCCAATTCAAACATCAACGTCGTATCCTGAACCACGTTCGGTGCAACAAAACGAACTTGTGGTGCAATAACCGAATCCGCTTTTGTTTCAACGATTTCGGGCTGAACGACAATGCCTTTGGGATTGGATGCAATAAAGTTCCATTCAAACACAACAGTTTCAGGTTCGTAGGCAATACTGTTATCGGCGTTTAAGATCACCTCTTCCTGTTCATTTACGGTTTGAGGCCCACCGCCATCCACGATTCCCGGCGGGTCGGCAGGGTAACAGGCGCCGTCCACACAGATTGTTTCCGGCTCCGCCGGACACACAAACGACGGATCACACGGTTGAACACAAACACCTTGATAACAAATTGTGGTCCCATCGCAGTCTTCGTTTTTGTTGCACGTCGGAAAACAGGTTCCGTTCAGACATTGTTCCGACGACGGACAGGGTGTGTCCGTGTCACAAAAGGCGCTCAGCCGTGGTTTCCTTTCCTCACAACCCACAGCCATCACAATCCACACCGTCATCGCAGCGCCCAACCACATTCCGTAACCGATCTTGCTTCTCATAAGACTCCCTCGTACTCAAACCCCAAAAACCCTACCCCTTTGCACCCAAAGTGTCCAGCGTGCAGACAGATGACTGGCGTACGGCAGCAATATTTTGTACGCTGGCCAAAACGGGTTCGGGGACACAAAGGAGTATTGATGAACAACGACAACCCACAGATGGTGCTGGATTTCTGGTTTGAAGGGGTCACACAAACCGAAATTCCTCAACACCGCATCGACTTATGGTTCGGCAAATCCGATGCCACCGACACACTTTTGAAGGAACGGTTTGAAAATCTCGTGGAACGGGCGGCTGACGGGTCACTAAAAAGTTGGGACGAATCGCCACAGGGCCGTCTCGCGCTCGTCGTGTTGTTGGACCAGTTTCCACGGAATATTTACCGCGGAACCCCGCGAGCGTTTTCCCACGATCCACTGGCCCGCCTGCTTGTTTTAACTGGGTTGGATCACCGGATGGACGAGGATCTGAATTCTGCGGAAAAACTGTTTTTTTATTTACCGCTGGAACACACCGAAGACAAATTGATCCAATACCGTAGTGTCCAGTGTTTTGATCACTTAAGAAAGGTTGCACCACCGCAACTGGCGAAAATGACCGAACTATTTTACGATTATGCCGTAAAACACCAGGTTGTGATTGACCGTTTTGGGCGGTTTCCGCACCGGAATGTCATTTTGGGACGCGAATCAACGCCGGAAGAAATCGAATTCTTAAAACAACCCGGCTCTTCATTCTGACCTCCACCACACACCTAGGTGTGTGGTGTTTTTAGATGAAATTTTTGTCCTGGCCGTATTTTGCCGCCTCGGCCGCAAAAATCCCTGCGCCATATTCCCAATATGACTCAGGATTTTTTCGGACGATCCGGCGAAAATCCTGCTTGCCAAAAATTCCCCTAAAAAACACCACACACCCTGGTCAGTTACGCTTGATGCTCACCACAACCGGTTCTCCCTCAATGTCCTGATCTTTTACCAGTTCCGCGTTGTCCAGCAACTCAAATTGAAGGCGACACAACGTTTCTTGCTCGATGTACGCCGTGTTGGCCAAAATCGCTTTCTGAAACCCCTCGTTTGCAGAAGCCACCGCCAACGAAATCCTTGCATCTACCGGCAAATCCAGATCCTTTCGCATCCGTTGCACACGGTTGACCAGCTCTCTCGCCAACCCTTCCAGCCGCAATTCTTCGTCAATAGTCGGGTCGATCAACACCACCAAACGCCCCCTCGCCGCGACCAAGAAGCCGGAATCAGCCGGTTGCAACTCAACCAACACATCATCCGGACCCAACTCGAATCCGGCAACCTGCGCTGACCCTCCGAATGCAAGAACTTTAGCAGTCTCTTCGCTAAGATTACGTAACCCGGCCATCAGGTCCTTCAGTTGTTTTCCCAACTTGGGTCCTAGTTTTGGCAGATTCGGCTTAACAACCACCTTTGCCAATCGCGTCGGGTCGTCCACCACGTCGAGATGTTTGATGTTCAACTCGTCCAAAATGATGTCTTCGCTTGCCCGCAACCAAGCCGCTTCTTCGGCAGTGGGCACCCCGATACGAATAAGACCAAGCGGTTGCCTGGTTTTGATTCGATGAGACGCACGTAACTCCCGACCCAGTTCCGCCACAACCCGCGCCAAATCAATACGCCCTTCAATGGCGGCTTCCTCCGAGCTAAGCGCCCTTGGCCTCGGAAAATCACGCAGATGAACGCTATCAACGGCTTTCGTATCCGCGGTACGGCGTAAGATCTGATAGGTGTAGTCGGCAAGAAACGGAAGAAATGGCGCCATCATTTCCGAAAATTCAAGAAGAACACCATACAGCGTCGCGTATGCGTGCTGTTTGTCCTCCCCTTTTCCTTCTTTCCAAAATCGCCGCCGTGATCGCCGAATGTACCAATTGGTCAAATCATCGATAAATTGGAGCAACGGCGGCACTACACGCGACAACTCGTATACAGCCATTTCGCGTTCGACCTGCAACTTCAGATCTTCGATCTTGGCGCGAATCCAGATATCCAACTCGTTTGGCGACCTCGTTTCGGGCCAATCTACTTCGGGATCCCAGCCGTCCACCTGCGCATATGTAGCGAGAAACGCCACGCTGTTCCACCACGGAAGCAACACCCGGCGAACCATTTCCCGAACCCCACCTTCACTGAATCGTAATTCCTCGCCGCGAACGGCCGCCGACTGCAACATATAAATCCGAAGTGCATCGGCACCATGTTCGCGGACCAGTTCTACCGGATCAGGGTAATTTTGCAGTCGTTTCGACATCTTCCGGCCGTCTTCGGCCAAAACCAAACCGTTTACAATCACATTCTTAAACGCGGGTTTATCAAACAACGCGGTCGACAACACCATCAGCGTGTAAAACCAGCCACGTGTCTGATCAAGGCCCTCCGCAATAAAGTCTGCCGGAAAACCGGCTTCAAATTTTTCTTTATTTTCAAATGGGTAATGCTCTTGGCCATAGGGCATCGAACCCGATTCGAACCAGCAATCCAATACCTCGGGAACCCTTTTGAGCACCCCTCTACCTGTCGGTGATGGAATGGAGATCTCATCAACGATATGTTTGTGAAGATCAGCCACCGTTTGACCACTCAGTGCCTCCAGTTCGGCTCGCGACCCAACACAAATAGTTTCACCGGTCTCCACGTTTCGCCAAATTGGTAATGGATTACCCCAAAACCGGTTCCGAGAGATGTTCCAGTCCCGCGCATTTTCGAGCCAATTGCCGAACCTTCCGTCCCGCAGATGCCCCGGCACCCACAACACCTGCTGATTGTTATGTACCAGCCGGTCTTTGATCGCCTCGACACGCACATACCAAGCACTGATCGATTTGTAGATGAGCGGCGTATCGCTTCGATAACAAAAAGGGTAACTGTGAACCAGCGTGTCGTGTTTGTGCACCTTACCGGCCTGTTTTAAGTCGGCAATAATCGTCTTGTCGGCATCTTTCACAAACGTACCGGCGTACGGTGGCACATCCAGTGTGAACCGCCCTTCATCGTCCACCGGGTCAACAAGTTCGATATGATGTTGTAAACACAGCCGAAAATCGTCTTCACCATATGCCGGCGCAATATGAACAATACCGGTACCGGTGTCCGCCGTCACAAAATCGCCCGGCAATACCCGAAACGCACCTTCCGCCTTTTTTGACTCAAAAAAAGAAAACAGCGGCTGGTATCCCATTCCAACAAGTTGATTGCCTTTTATTGAACCGATACGTTCAATTCCTTCTTCTTTTGGCCAATAACTGGAAACAAGTGCATCCAACATGACGAATGAACCAGCCTCCGTATCGGCCTGCGGTCGCAAAATCGCGTAATCCCCTTCAGGGTCAACCGCCAAAGCGAGATTGCTCGGCAAGGTCCACGGGGTCGTCGTCCACACCAGGGCCGTCAACCCGTTGTCCAGCCGAACTCTTACGGTCAGCGACGGGTCTTGGACCTCACGGTAATTTTGATTTGCCTCAAAGTTAGATAGCGGTGCCGCGATACGCCATGAATACGGAACAACTCGGTATCCTTCATAAATGAGTCCCTCGTCCCACAGCTTCTTGAATGCCGCCCAGACACTCTCCATAAACGAGAGGTCCATCGTTTTGTACTCGTTGGAGAAATCGACCCACCGTCCCATTCGTTCGACAACTTGCCGCCATTCGGCTGTATATCGAAGCACAATCGAACGACATTCTTCGTTAAATTTTGCAACACCAAATGACTCGATTTCGCCCCGACCGGCAAGGCCGATCTTTTTTTCAATTTCGTATTCGACCGGCAACCCGTGGCAATCCCAACCGAACCGTCGCTCCACACGATATCCACGCATGGTCCAGTAACGCGGCACGACATCCTTAATGGTTCCGGCGAGCAGGTGGCCATAATGGGGTAGCCCAGTTGCAAACGGAGGACCGTCATAAAAGCTATAACGATTTGACTCCGGGCGATTTTCGACACTTTTGCGGAACGTGTCGTTTTTCTGCCAGTAGGCCAGCATGGTTTCTTCGGCTTCGGGGAATTGAATTTGTGGTGTAAAGTTGGAAAATTTCATGGCGGGGAGTTTGTTCCAACCGCCAAAACATTGCAACTCCCATCGTACACAAGATGAGGAACCGAACGCCCAAACAACGAGTCGTCAACAACTGCCTTATAGTGACCGCTCTATGCAATCACGAAGCCCATCCACAAATCACCCGCACCCGACCAGTGCCGAGGACATAGCCCTTGGCCATTGGATTGCGGTTTCAGCTTATGAGAATCTGATTCGTGGGATAAAATCGACGATTCCCCCATCCCATCACACCCCGTTCACCGATTCGATTGCCCAATTTGTAACGCAGTTGGCCCACCTTAACGTTGGCCGCCAAACCCGTTTGCCCACCGGCATCCGTACCACGGTTGATTTAGGAAATATTTCACCAGGCTACGTCCCGTGTGCATTATTTTTGGAGGCTACACTGCCATTGTTGCTTCATTGCGGAACCGACTCCGAACTGGTCGTACGGGGATGCACCCACCCGGTTTCTTCCCGCTCCGTTACTTATTTTGCCGAGGTTATCTTACCTTTGGTCCGCAGGTTAGGCAGGCGGGTCGATTTTTTTATCCATTCGTTTTCTTTTGGAGATAACCCCTCGGGCGAAGTCTTGTTGGCCGTGCGTAAAGCCGACTCGCCTATTGAGCCCTTTTTTGAACGGGAACGCAGCCCTCTTGTTGAACTCAAGGTTCTTTTCGGTACGAACGGATTTGTGCCACAGGTTGTTGATACGGCAATACACGAAGTGAAAAACCGACTGGAGTCGGCAGGATTGTTCTGGCCCGAAATCGAAACATCTTTGTGTCACGCGCAGACCCACGGCGGTATTGTTTTTGCCAAAGCAGAGTACGGAAACGTAGCTGTAGGTTTCGAAAGAACCGTGACCAACCCGGACGCCTTCGTCGAAGCGGCACACCAAACAGCAAACGACCTCATCTTATATGACCAGGGAGACGGCTGCGTCGGCCCACAACTTTCGCCCTTTTTGCTGTCTCTTGCGGCTGTCGCTACCCTGTGTGAAGCAGCAAGCGGCTATTCCGAAAAGGGACACAACACCGTACCTCCACGTTTTCGTTGGACAACTGCACAATTGGATCCATCCACCATTTACTTAATGGAACAGTTGACACATCTTAACAATGGCGTTCCGATTCACATCTTCGGCAACGTCGGCACGTCCGCCCTAATCGATGTGAACCCACCTGAAACCAACCACGGAGTGGATGATGTTAAACCATCCGATGTTTGAAATTCTGAAACAAAAAACCCCGGCCACCCGCATCGCCGTCGTCGGCGCAACCAACAATCCTGCCAAATACGGTAACGTGATTCCCAAAACGCTGTTGCGACATGGTTATACCATTTGGCCTGTCCATCCGACCGAAAAAGAAGTGCTTGGATTACCCTGTTATCCCAATATTACGTCGTTGCCGGCAACGCCGGACATCGTCAACATTGTCACCCCTCCGGCGATCACAATCAACGTCCTTGCCGAATGCGAAGCGGCACAAGTTCCCAACGTATGGATGCAACCCGGCAGCTTCGATGACGCCTGCGTTCGGTTTGCCGACACCGCGTCCTTTGTTTCGGAGCACGATGCCTGCATCATGGTTGTGGCCAATTATCCCTGATCGGAAGAGGTGGTAAACAACGCGAGATACGGCGGAGCAAATGCACACGAAAACAGGATCAACGCTCCGTTTTCCCGGTTGTAAACAAACAGCAAGATAAAGAAATAAACCGCAGCAACAGCCCGCGCCGCCAACTCTGGAACCGGTACACTCAGGCGCCGGCGTGTTCTAGCCGCCATTGCTGCCAACCCCAACCCAAACACCACCGCGACAGCGGCAAACATCGTATTGTCGGGAAACCACTCGATCCACCGAAAACAACCCCACCATGACACCAACAGCAATACGTGAGTAGCAACACAACTGCCGGCCCAGAGGACCACAAGGCGGCCCCACCCTCTCAAGTCACGTGTCCGCCTCAACATCACAACCGAGGCCACGGCAAAACATCCCCACCCCCAAAAACCCACCAACGGCACTCCAAACGGACCACGGACAGTCCACGACCATAACCCGGTCGATGTTGCAATAGCCTCCATCAGTGCCGCATCGGCCACAACCAGCGCAAAAACAAGAGCTGTTTCTGGGATGGGCACCATCCTCCGGATTCTCTCCGCCAAGCTGACTGCCGATAGAACAACAATAGGCCAAATGATAACGACCATCACCGGCGTTTGGTCGATTTGAACCTTCCATCCATCCGCATAGGCATAAAACCCATACGCACGAATGACCGTGTTTTCGCAAAACCAAGCAGCCGGAATAAGGCTTACATATGATCTGATAAAGTGATCAAATCGGTCTGTAAAATAATGTTTCTGGACGCCTAAATAAAGCAGAACCACACCCAACGTGACCGGTTCGGCCCAGGATAGCGGAGTGACCACGCTGATTTACCTAAACGAATTACGGATTGATGTGGGAAATGTCGTAAACGGCCCCCTTTCCGGTATCGGTAATCGGATTGGCTCCCGTATAACGCACCTCAAAGGCCGCGGAATAATTGTAGGTAATGGGTTTTGCGAACTTGGAAACGATCGCGCGCTCAATCGCGTTCATATTTGCCAACACGTCATCACGATCTTTTTGTTTTGTCCCCTTAATCCCCAAGGTCAATTCGTTTTCTCCATTTTTCGCTTTGATAATCAACGCTTGGGGAACCCGATACTTCTGGCTGCTTTTTTCGTCCGTGACAAAGTCACCATACTCCACAGTGTAATCCGACGTGGCCACCAACACTTTGCCTTTGTGCGCCACAAGCAACCATCCGATGGATTTGTCACCAAACCGGTTTGGCGTTAGAAACTCCTTAAAAAACACGACCGTATTTCCCCGAACTACCCTAAATTCCAGCCACCGTTTCGCCATATCATGGGGCGCTATCGACGACCGCGACATCGTTCCATAACCAGAACCTTTGACCTGCTTGGTTTCGCCATCCACGGTGATCGTACCCTCGACAGTACCTTTGGGCGGAATCAAGAGAGTGTCAAAAAATCCTGCACCACCGAAATCCACCCGGCCATTTCCCGGCCGCCAGTTTTTCACGGTTGGTTTGAACACCAGGTCATACGAATACTCTTTGCCGGTGGCCACAATCCGAATCCCATCGGGTCCGCCACTCAGCACATGATCCTGAAATACCAGTTCCAAAGGCTGCGCCGTGATCTTGTAGTCACCTTTGTCCAAATCATTGCTGTGCCGCATTTTCCGCGACCCGATCTCCAAACGGCTTTTTGCTTCGCATTTGCCGTCCCCCGGACCAAAGTTAAATAAGCGAGACGACCAGTAAATACTAATATTATCGGGGAAATATGCCTCAAACGTATATTTCACTGTCCCATTTTCCGCATCCGGAAGGTTGGGCACCAAATCCGCCGTCTCGATTTTTTTGTCCGATCCGGAAAATGCTTTGACCACCTCGGCGGTCGCTGACTCCGTACATCCCAACAAAGCCAGGGCCATTGCCCAGATCCATCGCCAAGTTCGGTCCATTGTTTTCCTCCAACCGTTCCGTTTGACTCGTTGTCGCAAACCCACCACACCGGGCTGTTTGCCTGAAAATAACCGTCGTGTCTACTGCGAAGTACAGTCCGACTGACCGACGACCCACTGACGCACAAGCCGTGCCGCTTGTTCATCGATCATCGAACTTCCAAGCGGTGGCATCCGATAAGCACCGGAATGAATCATTCTCACATACACCAAACTTTCGTCCGCTTTTCCCGGCTTCAGTAACTTAGCGCCCACAATCCCCAGGTCCCCTTTTAACGGTGGCTTGTCACACAGTTGAGTCAAACCCAGCGACGTATCGTGGCGTAAATCCAACTCCGCCCCCACCGCACCTCCGGGCATATGACATCCCGAACAATTGGAATGCAGATACGATCGAACCCGATTTTCCACCGGCTCCGAGGAATCATAAGGATCGGCAAACCGCGGCAAATCAGCCAACCCATCACCAAGCGAAGGGTCAAACAAACCCCAACCCGCCCATGTTGCCAACTGCGGCTGGCTACCAGCCCCCGACCGGTTGAGTTGTCCGACGTCATCGGCACCCAGCACATATCCCGATGCCTGCGTATGGCAAGCGTCACACTGGGTTCGACTCGGAAACTGCCACGCATACGGCATAACGTCACCTTGGTCGTCGGTTAACGTCAACGGCAACACATCGGCCCCCGGCAACAGCTCCGCATCCGTTTCCAACAGGTTCCAACGGTAGGTATAACCCTTGGCGCCATGGTCTAAAAGAACCAGAAATCGTGTTTCCAGCCGTGTGCTGTTTTCCGGAGAAGTTTGGTCAGTTACCAACTCAAAATGTTTGATAAACATCGTTCCGGCCGGATACATCAAACGTCCAGATGTTGGGTCCAACTCTATGGTCCCGTCCTTGGGCAACACCACGTAACGCTGTTTTCTGGCTCCGTCCGACCACAGAGGAGATTGAATTGAATAGGGTAGAACCCCGGCCGCGGGCTTCATGGTGACCAGGTCGTCAAAACAACCTGTTTCGCTAAGCAATTGTGGAAAATCATCCGCCTTTGGCTGCACATCGTTTTCCACAAATCGATGTATCCCATTCTGATAGGTCACCACAAACAATTCCCCAGCTTCGTCCTCACCAAACGCCGCGATATTCCCCGGGGCCTTCAGACTGCCCGCCACCGGCGGGGATTGCTCTCCCACCTTCCAAATCAACACCTGTGATGTGACGAAATCTCCATACACATAGGACCCATACAATGAAGGCACCCCCTTGCCCCGATACACGTATCCTCCCGTGATCGATTCCCCCACTTCGGCATGGGTATATTCGGCTACGGGTAACATCAGACCTTCTTTTTTGCATCCAACGGCGGGTTTGTAACACGCGGTACCCTCCATCGTGTTCCAGCCATAGTTTTTGCCCAACTCGATAACATCGACCTCTTCCACATTGTCCTGCCCCACATCCCCAGCCCACAAGGTCCCCGTCAGACGATCAAAACTGAAACGCCACGGGTTTCTAAGCCCCCACGCGAATATTTCCGGCTTCGATCCATCATCAAGCTTCGCAAACGGATTATCGGCAGGAATTCCGTAGGGTTTGCCCCCTTGAGGATTGTCTACATCAATACGCAACATCGCCCCCAATAACGTTTTTGTATCTTGCCCATGCCCTTTGGGATCCCCTCCCGCACCCCCATCTCCCATACCGATGTACAAATATCCATCCGGACCAAACAAAATCTGCCCCCCATTGTGGTTTGCGTACGGTTGCTCAATGGTTAACACAATTTGCTGACTGGCAGGGTCCGCTTTGTTTGGGTCGTCTTTTGACACCTCAAACCGCGCGATGACCGTATCCCCATCTCCCTTTGTCGTATAGTTCACATAAAACCAACCATTGGAAACATAACGAGGATGAAACGCCATTCCCAATAACCCCTGCTCCCCGAAGGACGAAGTCCAATCTGTCACGTCCAGAAATACATCGGCTTGTGTCGCAGCCACTTCATTGGAAAACACTTTGATGAGCCCTCCCTGCTCAACCACAAACAACCGCCCTGTACCATCCATAGGGGTCGCCAATTGTACGGCTTTGGAAAAGGTGAGATTGGGAAAAGCCGGCACCAGGGTCACATTGCTATGGCCACCCGGATCATCGGCCAACCGGCATGAGGTGGAATAAACAAACCGACTTGACGACGTGTTTTTTCCGGCATCGGTCCCGTAAACGTCCGGCGGTTCCGCCAGTCCCGTGTCCTGATTTGTTTCGTCATCCTCAAACCCCACGGTATCTTTGGATAACCGCGTTTCATCTTCCCCTGAGCAACCTGCTGCACCCACAACCAGCAGCGCTGCAAAATAACCTCCCCAAAATTTGCCCGAATCCCAACAAAACAAGCCGCATTTACTCACTTTATTTCCCACTCCACACATTTAGACCGCCACTGCCGCCCGTTCCAACGCCAACATCTGATCCCGCAGTTCCGCGGCCCGCTCAAACTCCTGAAGCCCAGCGGCAGCCAACATTTCTTTCCGAATCGTGTCGATTTTTTTCTGAAGTTCTTTATCCGACGGGCGATGGGTTTCAAACCACCGCACCACATCTGCTACCGGCTTGTCGTCGGCTTTTTGGGCCACCATCGATTCCGGCAATGCCTTCTTAATTGTCTGCGGTACAATCCCATGCTGTTCATTGTACGCGGCTTGCACCGCCCGCCGCCGATTGGTTTCGCCAATGGCTTTTGCCATCGAATCGGTCACTTTGTCGGCATACAAAATCACCGTTCCGTCCACATTTCGTGCAGCTCGACCGATGGTCTGAATCAGACTGCGCGCGGACCGCAAAAACCCTTCTTTGTCGGCATCCAACACCGCCACCAAACTGACCTCGGGAATATCCAACCCTTCACGTAGTAGGTTGATCCCGACTAGGACATCATGTTTTCCGGCCCGCAATTCACGAATGATTTCCATTCGTTCCAATGTATCGATATCGGCATGTAAATACCGAACTTTTATCCCGAGCTCTCGATAATATTCGGTCAAATCCTCGGCCATCCGTTTGGTCAACGTGGTCACCAAAACCCGATGTCCCATCTCGACACGGGTCCGGATCTCTCCGAGCAGGTCATCTACCTGCGTGCCAACCGGACGTACCCAAATCACCGGGTCCAAAAGTCCAGTGGGGCGAACGATCATTTCCACCACAGTTCCGTTGGTCTGCTCCAGTTCATAATCCGCCAACGTCGCGGAAACATACACAACATGGTCCATTCGGCTTTCAAACTCGTCAAACTTTAACGGACGATTATCCAACGCACTCGGCAGGCGAAATCCAAACTCTACCAGCGTCTGTTTCCGCGCGCGGTCGCCACGAAACATGCCCCCAATTTGTGGAATCGTGACATGGCTTTCATCGACAATGGTAAGATAGGGTCGGGGAAAATAATCGATCAGCGTAGGCGGGGGCTCCCCTTCCGAACGCCCCGTGAGGTGTCGCGAATAGTTCTCAATGCCGGTGCAGTGTCCGGTCTGTTCGAGCATCTCAACGTCATACAGGGTCCGTTGTTCCAACCGTTGTGCCTCCAACAGTTGGTTGTTCGTCCGAAAAACACCTAACCGGTCACGCAATTCATCCTGGATCGATACAATCGACCGCCGCAACATCTCCGGAGGAGTCACATAGTGGCTGTTGGGATAAATCGCGACTTTTTCAAGCGTCCGCAAGACCCTTCCACGCAACGGATCGATTTCAACAATCCTGTCGACATCATCACCAAACCACTCGACACGGATCGCATGCTGGTCTTCATGTGCGGGAAAGATCTCCACCACATCTCCACGCACCCGAAACGTTCCGCGATGGAAGTCGATGTCATTCCGTTCGTATTGAATGTCCACCAACTTCCGCAACACCTTGTCCCGATCCACTCTTTGCCCCACCGACAGGTGCACCAACATTTCATAGTAGGCTTCTGCCGAACCGATACCGTAAATACAACTCACACTCGCCACGATGACCACGTCGTTTCGTTCCAACAAAGACCGGGTCGCCGAATGCCGCATCCGGTCGATTTCTTCATTGATCAACGTATCTTTGGCGATGTATGTGTCGGTCTGTGGTACGTAGGCTTCCGGTTGATAATAGTCATAGTAACTTACGAAATACTCCACCGCGTTTTCCGGAAACAATGTCTTTAATTCGGCATGTAATTGTGCCGCCAACGTTTTGTTTGGCGCCAATACCAACGTGGGTAGACCCGTATTGGCAATGACATGCGCCATGGTAAAGGTTTTGCCCGACCCTGTGACGCCGAGCAAACAGTGCTGTTTTTCGCCCGCACTGATCCCCCGAACCAACTCGGCGATCGCTTTGGGTTGATCTCCCGCTGGTTCAAATTCCGACTTCAATAAAAACCTGCTCATCCGTATCTGTCCTCCAATTTCGCGCAGCATAACAGAATAGTGCCGACATCACTCCCCAAAAAACAAAAACCGATTACCCAAAAACCAATAGTTTGCCTCACAATCATTCGACAGAACCGGCACAAATGGACTATGAAACGGACTTTCAAGGTGGGGAACAATGCTGGATTTTTTGATGAGTACAACACCCCCCGGGCCCATCCAACGTTTTTTGCGCACGTATGCTCTGCGTTATCTCCCGGTTTATCTGGTCGGCGGCGCAGCATTGTTTGCAACCAACTACATCAACGTTCTCATTCCGCAATTTGTCAAAGATACCATCGATGCCGTCGGACAAAACCAACCCAGCGCGGAATGGGTTCATTACGTCGTGTTCATTGGCCTGTTGGCAATCACGGTTATTGTTACCCGCACATTGTCGAGAATTATGTTTTTCAATCCGGGTCGTACCATCGAATTCCGGCTCAAAAATGACTATTTCCGCCATCTGCTGGCAATGGCCCCCGCTTTTTTTCAACGGTTCCGCATCGGCGAATTGATAAGCCGCGGCACCAACGATATGATGTCCGTCCGCGCGATCATTGGCTTTGCCACCTTACAACTTATCAACGTAGTCGTTGCGTTGACCTTGTGCATCTACCAGATGATCCGCCTCGACGTTCAATTGACCTTGCTATGCGCGATTCCGCTGTTGGCCAGTGTCTGGATACTCCGGCATGGTGTCGGCAGACTCATGACGCTGTTCAAAGAGGCCCAAGGACAACTGTCGGCACTATCCGACACCATCATGGATGCCTATACCGGTGCCACAGTCATTCAGACCTTTCACGCCACAGACACGTTTTTGGGATTGTTCGACAAAAGAAACGATGACTACATCGAAACATACCGCAAAATGACCCTCATCCGCGCCCTTATCTTACCAATAGTGGCGGTGGCCGGCTCTATTTGCCTTGTATTATTGGTGTTTATCGGTGGCCACAAAGTACTTTCCGGAGCCTTTAGTTTGGGTGACATCGCCGCGTATGCAGCCTACATCAATATCGCCGTCACATCGTTGAACTCCAGTGGTTGGGTGGTCAACTCCATTCAGCGCGGAGTGGTTAGTTTACGGCGGGTTTATGAGATATTGGATGCCGAAAGTGACCCTGTCCCCAGCCCCCCCAACCCGATTCCCAAACCCGCTCCGGTATCGATAGAGGTACGTAATCTGACTTTTCAATATCCGGAAACCAACGACACAGCTCGCCACAGCGCTGCGTTGTCAGACATTTCGTTCCGTATCGAAGCCGCACAAACCCTGGGTATTTTTGGCCCAACCGGATCGGGAAAAACCACGTTGGTCCACCTGTTGACCAAGTTGTTGACCCCGCCGCGAAACACGGTGTGGATCAACGGAAAAGACATCCTGGACTGGTCGCGGGAGGAATTACGATCGCTGATTTCGGTGGCCCCTCAGGATGCGTATCTGTTCAGCCGTTCCATTCGCGAAAATATTGGGTTCTGGGATTTACCCAAAGATATTTCCGCGGAAAAACTCAACGAATCTGCGCAACTTGCCTGTGTCGAAGGCGAAATCCGGTCGTTGCCGGAAGGACTCGACACAACAGTCGGCGAACGTGGGATTACCCTTAGCGGTGGGCAGCGGCAACGGGTAGCGTTGGCACGCGCATTTTATCGGGATTTTGGCGTTCTGGTGCTCGACGACGTGTTGTCAGCCGTCGATCACCACACGGAACGGTTGTTGATCGACCATATTCGCCGCCGTTCGGCTCAGTTTACGACCATCATTGTGAGCAACCGAATTAGCGCCCTTCAGCACGCCGACAAGATCTTGGTTCTTGTTGATGGAAAACTAAGTGCCACCGGTACACACGCCCAATTGTTGGCCACGTCTGACGTGTATACTCGGACGTGGGAATACCAACAACAGGAGCAAGAAGAACAACCGGCGGAACTCCTTCCCTCGTGGACAACCAAGGAGGCGGCCCATGGCTGATGGCGACGAAGCACAACCAAAGGGTAACAAAATCGGCGATTTGCGGTATTATGCACGGTTTTGGCCATTTTTGCAGCCGTACAAAAGCTGGATTGGATTGTCTTTTTTTCTGTTGCCGCTCATGGTGCTGACCGATTTGGCCCAACCGTGGATACTCAAGTTGGCGATCGACGACCATATCGCCAAAGGAGATTTGTCGGGTTTGCCCCAAATCGCCGGGGCGCTGTTCGGACTGGTCATTGCCGCTTATTTCCTTGGAGCCGCGCAGGTCTATTATCTACAACTCGCGGGGTTAAAAGCGTTGGGCGATACCCGTCGGGCAATTTATCGGCATGTCATGAACCAAGGATCGAGGTTTTTTGACAGGCACCCGTCTGGATCGTTGCTGACACGGACCACGACAGACGTTGAAAGCCTCGGTGAAACCTTAACCATGGGTGTTGTGAGCATCTTCGGCGATATTTTGATGATCGTCGGTATCGTTGTTGCGATGCTGCTTTTGGACGTCAAATTGACGTTGCTCACCTTTGCCGTCAGCCCACTGCTCGTCCTCGTCGTCAACATTTTCCGGCGTAAGTTACGGGAATACAGCGTCGTCATCCGCAAATCACTCTCCAAAGTCAATGGTTATTTGGCCGAAAACCTGGCCGGGCTCAAAGTGGTACAACTCTTTGGACGCGAAGACAAAAGCCTGTCGGAATTTCGCACGTTAAGTTACGAATATATGGACGCGTTCCGCAAATCGAATTGGTACGAAGCAAGCCTATACGCAATCATGGATGGGGTCAGCAACCTATGTGTAGCCTTGATGTTGTGGTACGGAGGCCTCCGCGCGGTAGCACCCGAACATTCAGGCGTGTTGACGGTCGGATTATTGGTGGCATTTATCGAATATATTACGCGTGTTTTTGTGCCGATTCGCGAATTCAGCGGCAAATTGGCGACACTACAGCGGGCCGTTGCAGCACTGGAGCGGATTTTTGGTTTGCTGGATACCCACAACGAAATCGGAATGGGCAAACCGGAATGGAACACCCATGAGTTTACGGGATCGATCCGCTTTGAAAACGTGTCCTTCGCCTATAATGAAAAAGGGCCCCAAGTCCTCAACGGAATTTCGTTTTTAATGGAACCGGGAAAAGTGGTTGCGTTGGTTGGATCAACAGGCAGCGGCAAAACCACCATCGGCAAATTGTTGTTACGCCTCTATGACGGTTATCATGGGTCGATTGAAATCGACGGCGTGCCGCTAAAAGACATTCCTTCGGACCGGGTTCACCGAATCGTCGGCGTGGTCCAGCAGGATGTTTTTTTGTTTTCGGGTACTGTCCGCGACAATATTTCGTTGAAGAATCCGGACATTTCTCCCGCCCAGGTGGAAGAGGCGGCAAAACTGGTCGGCGCTCACGACTTTATTCAATCGTTACCCAATCGATACGACACCTTGATCGCCGAACGGGGGGCTAATTTAAGCGCTGGGCAGGCCCAATTGTTGTCGTTTGCACGAGCGATGGCCCACAACAGCCCGGTGATGCTGCTCGACGAAGCCACCGCCAATATCGACAGCTTAAGTGAGCAACTCATTCAGCAGGCAATCGCTCGTATCTTGGCTCTCAAAACAGTGTTGATTGTGGCACATCGACTCAGCACGATTCAGCAAGCCGACGAAATTCTTGTGTTACAAAAAGGGGTGATCGTCGAGCGCGGCAAACATGCGGAACTGGTCAATCACGGTGGGGTATATGCCGAGTTGGCAAAATCAAACGAATTGGCTGGAGTTACAAACGATCCCTGACATTACTTCGGCATGATGTGAACTTTCGCCAACAAAACCCGTACCGGAGTACTCCGGTTGACGTTTTGCGCCGGCAAAACACGTACCGGAGTACTCCGGTTGACGTTTTGCGCCGACAAAAACCCGTACCGGAGTACTCCGGTTGACGTTTTGCGCCGGCAAAACCCGTACCGGACAACTTCGCTAACGAAAATCAATAGTTCGATGTGTCGGTCCGTTCTAGGTGGCTGGTGTTTTTTAGGGGAATTTTTGGCCAGCCGGATTTTCGCCGCCTCGCCGGCAACAATCCCTACGCCATATTCCCGATATGACTCGGGTTTTCCAAAACCAATCCGCAGCCAAATCCACGCCCACAGGTCGCACCCATATTTTTTCACAGCCTCCCTGAATTCACCAGTTTGTGGTTTGGATGGTCAGATGTTGTTGTCCCATCCCGTAGCTATGACGTCGACTGCTGGGTTCTTGCCCCGTACCACAGCACGCCAACAAAACACTGTGATAGGTTACTTGGAGACTACAATGAGACCGTTTATTTTAACCGCAGCCCATCGGAGTATTCTTCATTCGTTGATTCCGATTGTCATTCCTTCGGAATCCCGTTCATCAAAAGATCCCATGGGATTCCGAAAACAGGAGGCAACCGAGTCGTTATCGCGGCAGCTCGACATACCGAAACACCTGCAACCACAAGGTTAACCCCTAAAAAAACACCACACACCTAGGTGTGTGGTGTCTTTTGATGAAATTTTTATCCTGGCCGCCTTCGGCCGCCTCGCCCGCAAAAATCCCTGCGGCATATTCCCGATATTCCTCAGGATTTTTTCGGACGATTCGGCTCAAATTCGGCTGGCCAAAAATTCCCCTAAAAAACACCACACACCTAGGACGACGGCAGCGACGACAAATCGGAGATTATTGCTGGGTGGCGACTGGGTTTTTGCCAACCCACCGTTTCATGCGGCTAAACGGCACTTTTTTGGCTTCTTCAGATGCGACTGAATCTTTGTCGTTTTTGATATTTTTGGTCATGGTGATCATAAACACCGTAGAACTGCCTTGAGCAGCAATAATCGTCGACCAAGCAAGAAACATCATCCACATGCGGAACCACCGTTGCCCATATTTGGCGGTGATTGCTGCTTCATTTTTTTTCCAGTTTTCGTACCAACGTTTGATGGTCAACGAATAGTGGACACCACAGTTTTCAACACGATGGACCTCAAACCCGGCCCGTTCCACCTGATTGACCACAAATCCCAATGGACAACTGGCATCGGCGCCGGGAAAAATATATTTGCCCATAAACAGACCCCAAACCAGGTCTTCGTATTGCCACGGGCGCCTTAATCCAGCGATTTGAAGGTAAAATATCCCGTCGTCTTTGAGCATGTGGCGCACCTGAAGCAAAAACTTTTGGAAGTTTTTGATGCCGACATGTTCCGCCATTTCAAGGCAGGTGATTTTGTCCCACTTCTCGTCCGGAATGTTGCGGTAGTCGTCGACGATGATGTTGACTTTGTCCCTGACCCCGGCTTTTTCGGCCAGATCGTACCCCCACTCGGCTTGTTCTTTGGCCAACGTCACTCCGGTGGCCTGGGTGCCGAACTGTTTGGCGGAATGGACGATAAGGGGTCCCCAACCACAGCCAATGTCCAGGTGTTTGTCACCTGGTTTCATTTGAACATACTGACATACGGTATCGAGTTTACGTCGTTGGGCATCCGCCAAGGCTTCGTCTTCACTACGGAAGATGCCAGACGTGTACACCATGGGTTCGTCAAGAAACCAATTGTAAAAATCATTTCCGCGATTGTAGACGTGGGCGATGTCGCCGTGGTCGGCCTCAACACTGTGACCCAGGTTCTGGCGCAGAAATTCCTGGACATAGAATTTGATGTCGTTGGATGTAAAACAAAATTGCGCGAATTCATTACGGTGCAACATCGTGTCGTAGACATCACCCTTAAAATCCAACTCACCAGCCATATACGCTTCGTATAGGCGCTCCATCGGGATTTTTTTGCCCTGAAAAGCAGTGCCCTTTTGGGGGTCTTTCCAGGTAAACCATCGGCTCCAGTCCGCCGAGCCGGCGTCATGGGTCCGTGAAGCCCGAATGAGTCCAATCAATGGGAACACGACCAAAAACAACGGGATCGCCAACCATGCCAAAACAAATGCAAGCCAACTCCCACCGAATGCGAGGCAGATAAGAGCAGCAAAAGTGGTGGGAATGGCAATAAGAACCCAAAAAGGTTGCTCCAATAGCCAGAAAATAAGGGATAATCCATTGCTTCTGCCGACTTCCGAATGCACGGAAGCCCGGGTAGCTGGGTTCGGCTGACTCATCCGGTCTCCTCAACTCCAAAAGATACGCCGAATAGAATCACGCTGACCCGTTCGGAGCACCCAAAAATAACAGGCGCGTCTTAACCCGAGACCCCGGATTCGTCAACGGAACGGTAGGTACAAATGGCGGATTTTGTTGTTGCATGCCCAAAGGCTACAACTAACATAACGAGCACTTGACCACGCCTGTGTGGTCTTTCACAATGAGGGCCACAGGAGTGGATGATGAAACGGAAAAATGCGCTGTTGGGAATTTTGGTGTGGGGGGTGGTTGCGGGATGTTGGGCACAAACGGCGATTGCCAAACCGGATTTGGTCGTGACCGATATCGTGTTGTCGCCGTCTATGCCGGGCGTCAACGATGGTAAGTTAACAGCAACCATCAAAAACATCGGTGACGAGGGGACCGGGATTTTTGTCAACATTGACATCGACATGTATCTCGACGGCAACAAATGCGATAGCGGAATCATTGTCGCCGGCCTGGGAAAAGGAAGCAGTGCAACCGAAGACACGACGAGTTGTAATCCCAAAACACCGGGGGTGCATAAAATCAAATTCGTTGTGGATACAACCAGCGAAGTATCGGAAAACAACGAAAATAACAATTCGTTGGAAAAGTCGTTTACCTGGACCGGCGCCGACCTGGTGTTTTTGGACTTAAAACTCGACCCGGCAACACCAGGAGTGGGTGACGGAAAACTGACGGCAACGATCAAAAACCAGGGACCCGTGGGCACGGACACGTTTTTGAACATCGACATCGCCATGTACCTGGACGGC
>JABWCM010000111.1 GCA_013360285.1 Myxococcales bacterium | reverse complement strand
ACGTCTGAGGCCGCTGGACTCGTGCGAGAAATGGACCCCATCATGAGCCGATTTTGGCCTTAAATTAGGGGTTGACTTTGCTATGACAAAAAATATGGGCGCGTTTTGGGGCCGCGAATTTTGCGCCGAATTGGTTTTGAAAAACCCGAGTCATATCGGGAATATGGCGCAGGGTTTTTCGGAGCCAAGTCGGCCAAAAGTCGCGGCCACCAGGGCGCGCAGCTATTTTTTCACAAACTCTTTGATTAGAAAAACGATTCTCAACGGGCAGCGTGTGTGCAGCGAACGCCAGCGTTTCCCAAGCCAGGACTAAACCTGAATGAAAAGCGCCTACTTTCTTGATCTGCTCTCGGAGCGGGTTCTGGTCGCCGACGGTGCTATGGGCACACGTCTTTATGAGTATGGCATTCATTTCGACCACTGCTTCGACGAACTCAACATCAGCCAACCCAATTTGATACGGCAAATTCACGCCGACTATATCAACGCTGGCGCAGATATAATCGAAACAAACACTTTTGGCACAAACACAATTAGGCTACAACAATGGGGTTTTTCTGAAAAATCCAGGGAAATCGCACGAGAAGGGGCTTTTTTAGCCAAAAATGCAGTTCGAGACAGGAATATCGAACGCGACGTGTTGGTGGCCGGATCCATCGGGCCGTTGGGAAAACCGATCGCACCGATCGGGCGCATTTCATCCGAAGAAGCCGCGGCTGCATTTCGCGAGGGGATCATCGGTCTCCTCGAAGGAGGCGTCGACCTGTTGTTGTTGGAAACCTTCATGGACCAAACCGAAGCCTTGGTGGCCCTCCAAGTGGCACGTGAGTTGGATCCCAACATCGCAATTATAGCAATGATGTCGTTTACCGACGAAGGCAAAACGGTATTTGGAAACAAACCTGAAGAGGTGGTTCGTGTCCTGTCGCAACATGGGGCGGACGTGGTAGGAGCAAACTGTTCGGTTGGGCCTCAAGGCCTGGGTGACGTGCTTGATCGGATGTTGCGGGTGCCAGACGTCCCCTTGTGTGTTATGCCGAACGCGGGAATGCCCACACTTGTCGAGGGACGTTATCTTTATCTGTCGTCGCCGGACTATTTTGGAAAACAGATGGAGGAGTTCGTTGAACGTGGAGTCAATATTGTAGGTGGGTGTTGCGGCACAAATCCGTCCCATATCGCCGCACTCGCCAATAGAATCAGGGGAAAACGCCCCCGGGCACACTCTCCCCAGCAAACAAACCTGGAACGACCTACCCTGGAGATAATTGCTCCTACCGAATCGACAGAGGACGACAAACCCACCGAACTAAGCGACAAACTTGCCCGCGGACACTTCACAGTGAGCGTCGAGTTGGATCCACCACGTGGGATTGACCCAAAGGTCCTCATCAAAGGAGCCGCGTTGTGCAAAGCCGCCGGGATCGACGCCATCAACATCGCCGACAGCCCATTAGCACGCGCGCGTATGAGCCCCCTAGCACTGGCTGTACTGATCCGGCGAGAAGTAGACATCGAGGTGATCATCCACATGAGCTGCCGGGATCGGAATTTGCTCGGCCTGCAATCCGAGTGTATGGGGGCACACGCACTCGGAATCCGTAATATTTTGTGTGTTACGGGTGACCCACCACAAATTGGTGACTATCCTGACGCGACCGGCGTATTTGATGTCGATTCCGTTGGATTGACCACATTGCTGAAGCGACTCAATGACGGGGTGGACCTTGCTGGAAAAAAAATCGACTACCACACCCAATTTACTATTGGCGTTGCCGCAAATCCGACCGCAGTGGATCCCCAGGTCGAAAATGAACGTTTTCACCGAAAAATTGCTGCCGGCTGCGACTTTGTGATGACTCAGCCGATTTACGACGTAGACGTACTGAAACAGTGGGTCGAAGAAACGCGACCCACGGTTCCGGTCCTAGTGGGGATCCTGCCATTGCGGAACGGACGACATGCGGAGTTTATCCACAACGAAGTCCCAGGCATGACCGTGCCTGCTTCCATTCGGGAACGGATGCACAATGCGGGAGCGGACGGCCCCGCCGAAGGCGTGCGGATTGCCCAGGAAATCCTCCTGGCAAGCAAAAACTGGGTACAAGGCGCCTACCTGATGCCACCGTTTAATCGATTTGAAATGGCCATCGACGTCTGCCGGGTACTTCCAGGGTTTGATGACGTCGCAACACGAGAGAAACCGTGACTTCTGCATCGAATGAGTTTGTTATCTTACTCGATGATGGGAATGACGCAACGCCTTCAACTATTGAGTGGTGACTCGTTATGTTACTGTTTGAGATAGTAACAATCGGAAATGAGCTGTTGTCAGGTGATGTGTTGGATACCAACGCATCGCTGGTAGGTACCTGGGTCACTCGGCTAGGTCACCGTGTGCACAGGAGGCAAACAGTTCCAGATGACATCCCAGCTATTACCGATGCGTTAACGTTGGCAGTAAACCGTTCCCATTGGATCGTCGTATCCGGCGGTTTGGGACCTACCGACGACGACATGACTGCGGAAGCCGCTGCCAAGCTGGTCGACGAGCCGCTTGTGTGTGACCAACGTTCACTAAAGCGCATTATGGACCGTTTTGCCCAACGCGGACTCCCTTTTCCAGAAAACAACGTCAAACAGGCCATGTTTCCAAGATCTGCGACGATTATCGACAATCCAATCGGAACGGCCCCGGCCTTTGAGATGCGGATTAGAAACCGACGTTTGTTCTTTCTGCCCGGCGTCCACCGGGAGTTCCGTACAATTTTGGAACAACATTTGGTTGGAGCGCTCACGTCCGAAGAGCGTGGCACGTGCTTATTTGAGACAATGCGTTTATTCGGGTCAACAGAGAGCTCCATCGGGCAAATGCTGCAGAATATCTGCTTAAATTCGGGTGAACTGATTCAGTATCGAGTTAAATTCCCCGAAGTGCTGGTAACCCCAGTCGTCCAGAACGGTGACTCCGCCCGGCTCGAAGTCCTTGTGAACGACATCGCCACCCGCGTTGGCGCCCTTTTTTACTCCACCGGCGAGTCAACAATGCCCGAAGTTACAGGCCAACTTTTACGTGCGAAGAAGTGGACCATCGCAGTCGCTGAATCTTGTACCGGCGGCATGTTGGGGGAACTGCTCACCTCGGTTCCCGGTTCCAGCGATTATGTGACAGCCGGCGTCATCGCCTACAGCAACAAGGCAAAACAAGATCTGCTGGGGGTTTCCAACGCTACGCTGGCTGCACACGGCGCCGTTAGTGAACCGACAGTCACCGAAATGTTGCGGGGTCTTCGTCGCACCAGCCCCGCTGATGTCAGCGTAGCCATCAGTGGGGTTGCCGGTCCGGGAGGCGGAACCGATGAAAAACCAGTTGGTACGGTCTTCATTGGAGTACAAATCGCCGACAATCCGCCGACAATCCTACACAAACAATTTCCCGGCAACAGAGAGTGGGTACGGATTCTCGCGGCATGGACGGCTATGGACCAGGTTCGTAAAATCCTAAGCGACACGAAACCAGAAAACGTATAAACATGTCGGTCGCCACTTTGTCTGCGGGAGGCCACAACTCGTTCATCTCCAATACGTCGCTACAATTCCGCATTGTCGCACAACATGCGCAACGACACACCAAGTCAAATTGCCAAAAAGAGATTGACAAATAACTGGACACCCGTTTAGATACCCGCAACATCAGCTCAGGAGAAAATACGAAATGTCCAAAGAACTACCCCGTACAAAAACACTCGACCTCGCGGTCGCGGCAATCGATCGTCAATATGGAAAGGGAACGATCATGCGGCTACGCGAAGATGAAAACCCATTTCGCGATGTGCCGACAATTTCCACAGGCTCCATTGCGCTGGACGTCGCGCTGGGGGTGGGCGGCCTTCCCAGAGGCCGCATTATCGAAGTATACGGCCCCGAAGCCAGCGGAAAAACCACTCTCGCGCTTCATGCGATTGCAGAGGCGCAAAAAACAGGTGGAATAGCGGCCTTTATCGACGCCGAACATGCACTGGATGTGGCATATGCACGCAAATTGGGTGTCCGCACCGAAGACCTTTTGATCAGTCAGCCGGACAACGGTGAACAGGCGCTGGAAATCGCCGACATGTTGATCAAATCCGGGGCAGTTGACGTCGTGGTGATCGACTCCGTTGCCGCCTTAGTTCCCAAAGCGGAATTGGAGGGCGAAATGGGTGATAGTCACATGGGACTTCAGGCGCGTTTAATGAGTCAGGCGCTTCGTAAACTTACTGGAAGTATCAGTAAGAGCCATACAGCTTTGATCTTCATCAACCAGGTACGTATGAAAATCGGCGTCATGTTTGGCAGCCCCGAAACGACAACCGGTGGAAATGCGCTGAAATTTTATGCTTCGGTACGCCTAGACATTCGCCGTACCGGCGCGTTGAAGAACGGCAATGATGTCATCGGACACCGTACGCGCGTCAAAGTAGTAAAAAACAAACTTGCGGCGCCGTTTCGCGAAGTCGAATTCGACATCATGTACGGCGAAGGAATCAGCAAGGAAGGTGATTTAATCGACATCGCATCGGAAATGGGCATCGTGGAGAAAAGCGGAAGTTGGTACTCATATGGAGACCAACGACTGGGGCAAGGCAGAGAAAACGCAAAGCAGCTTCTCAAGGATACGCCGGAGTTGGCTGCACAAATTCGCGCAAAAATTCTTGAACGACATGACCTTAAAATCCAGCCACTTCCCGCGGTAACTACCGATGAGTGATACTATGTTCCAACTTCCCGATCCTCTGAGTTTGTGAAAAAATATGGGTGCGGGCTGTGGGCGTGGATTTGGCGGCGGATTGGTTTTGGAAAACCCGAGTCATATCGGGAATATGGCGCAGGATTTTTTCGGACGATTCGGCGAAAATCCGGCTGGCCAAAAATTTCCCTAAAAAACACCACACACTTACGGGCGCCACAGAATCTGTCAAAAGGAACTGCATATGGGTTCGCGCGAATTACTTACGATTCTTCAGTTTGCGGTCCGTAAGGGAATCAGTGACGTTCACTTGAAGGTGGACAAACCGCCTGTATTTCGTAAAGACGGCCAACTGGTGACCCAAAAAGGGGCACCCGCCGTTCCCGCGGAACTGATGCAGCGGTTCGTGGACGAAATTGTACCGCTTCATCAGGTGCATATCCTGAAACAAGCGATGGAATTGGATACGTCATTTTCGTTGGAAGACGGTCAGCGATTCCGCGTCAGCATTTTTCGCCAACGGGAACAATTTGGCATCGTTTTTCGCGTCATTGAGACGGCAATCCGCACAATTGACGACTTACACCTCCCTCCCGTGTTGCGTCAGATTGCCGATGAACGGCGCGGCCTCGTGTTGGTGACAGGGGCGACAGGATCAGGTAAATCGACCACCATGGCGGCAATGGTTGACCACATCAACACCACACGCAGTGACCATATCGTGACAATTGAAGACCCGATTGAATATCTGTTCATTGATAAAAGGTCCGTCGTCAACCAACGGGAAGTGGGACTTGATACACGCACGTTTGCATCCGCGTTACGGGCAGCGCTACGGCAAGATCCAGACGTAATTCTGGTTGGAGAAATGCGCGACCTGGAAACCATTGAAACCGCTCTGCACGCCTCAGAAACTGGCCATCTGGTCATCTCGACGCTTCATACCATTGATGCAGCGGAAACAATCAACCGGGTGGTATCCGTGTTTCCACCTCATCATCAGCGACAAATCCGACTTATTTTGGCGTCGATTCTTCGTGGAATCGTATCCCAAAGGTTGGTTGTTCGAAAAGACGGTACAGGAAGGGTGCCCGCCGTAGAGGTATTGGTTGGAACCGAATTTGTAAAGGAACTGGTAGCCGATGAATTGCGGCTCAGTGAATTACGCGACGTCATGGCCAAAGGCAAAACCAGCTACGGCATGCAGACATTTGATCAGTCGCTTATGGATCTCTACAAAACGGGGTACATTTCCTACGAAGAAGCACTGAAACAAAGCTCAAACCCATCGGATTTCGCTCTAAAAGTCAGTGGCATTTCAAGCACATCGGACAGTTCGTGGGAGTAGCGGCAAATATATAGACACGCTAGCGGTCGCAGGTTGAGGACAAAAAAGCCGACTACACCCGAAATGCTCCCCGATCGGCACTTGTGGCCTCAAACTTGTGAGAAATACGGATTAGCGCTGAGTTGGCCAGGACCGGACTGCAACTATTTCGGGTATGTGCCGCCAGGACGGACATGGCCAAGGCGGCTTAAGTTAGTCGCTCAAGGCCGTTTATCTGTTTCCACTGGCCCTCTCGGAACGAAAAAAGCGAACTTTAGCTAAATTATCAAGCCATCGGTTCCAATCAACTCAGAGCTGACCGTCGCCCACATGGGACGGCGGAGTAAATTGAGAATCAACAACCGACGACTTGATGCCGGGCTGTAACGTCGCCGGTTTCTATGATATGGAACAAAGCCGATTGGGTTGGGTTTGGCTGCCCTTCGAAACCACGCACCAGGAACTTGCTGTGGAAAACACGTGTCGAAGCAGTCCACCCACCACGGAACACTCCAACATTTGCTTCACGGCGTATGGGGTAGTCCCTTACAAAAAAATGACAAGCACGGTTTGCCATGGGGTGGCCAAAGCTGAAACCGTACGAAAAAACGCCAGGCAGTCATGAAATACCGAACCAGCGACGAAATCAGGCAACTTTTTCTTGATTATTTCAACGACAAAAAACACGAGGTGGTCGCAAGTCACCCACTTATTCCCGCAGATGACCCTACCCTTCTTTTTGTGAACGCTGGAATGGTCCAATTTAAGGACATATTTGTCGGCCGCAAAGAGGTCCCCTATGTTCGCGCATGTTCTTCACAAAAGTGTTTACGCGTTAGCGGAAAACACAATGACCTCGAAAACGTAGGACGTACTGCACGCCACCATACATTTTTTGAAATGTTGGGAAATTTTTCGTTCGGCGACTATTTCAAACGGGACGCCATCCTGTATGCCTGGGAGTTTCTGACTAGTCCCGCGTACATGGGTTTACCTATTGAAAAACTCTGGGTGACTGTCCACCCGGAAGACGTAGAAGCTGCTGAAATCTGGCGTAATGAGGCCGGCGTAGCACCCAACCGCATCCTTGTTGACGAGTCCAATTTCTGGGCAATGGGTGATACCGGACCGTGCGGCCCATGTTCGGAAATACACATCGATCAAGGAAAAGAACTGTCGGGAGGTGTGGAAGTTCCTTTTGGTCAAGGTGGAGATCGTTACCTGGAATTATGGAATCTCGTTTTTATGCAATTTGAACGGGATGCTTCAGGTGCACTCATTCCATTGCCTAAGCCGAGCATTGACACCGGCATGGGTTTGGAGCGTATATCGGCGATTGTGCAAGGAAAAACCGCTAACTACGGAGCCGATCTGTTTCAGCCTCTTATCGACAAGGTGAGTAAGATAAGCGGCCGCACATACCAGGCGAGATTCGGCGACCCCGACAAACGAGAAGCGGAAATTGAAGAAGATGTCGCTTTTCGAGTAATAGCAGATCACGCTCGCGCTGCGACATTTCTCATCGCTGACGGCATTTACCCGGAAAACGAAGGCCGCGGGTATGTATTGCGCAGGGTAATGCGCCGAGCGATTCGTTTCGGCCGCAAACTCGGGATGGAGACGGAGTTTCTCTACCAAATCTGCGATTCTGTCGTGGATCGCATGGGCGCCCATTACCCAGAACTCTATAAAGCGCGGGATGTAATCAGTCGAGTGGTACGGCTCGAAGAAGAACGGTTTGGCAAAACACTTGTTGATGGTTTGCGGCTTCTCGAAAACGAAATGAGTCGCCTCAAAGAGCAAAGTCGGACCGTCGTTCCTGGCGAAACCGTATTTACGCTCTATGATACTCATGGTTTTCCTGTGGACCTAACGCGGCTCATTGCAGAAGAACAGGATTTTTCTGTCGATGAAGTTGGATTTAGTACGGCTATGCAGGCACAGCGAGACCGCGGCCGTGCATCGTGGAAAGGACTCGACACCGCGGACATCACGATTTACGAGAATCTAGCGAATGAGAACGTCCACACCACGTTCGTCGGTTATGAATGGGACCAAGTGGAAACACCGTTGCTGGCGATGGTGATGGATGGCCGACGAGTAGAACAAGCGGAAGCCGGTAACATCGTTGAAGTGTTTACCGCCCAAACCCCGTTTTATCCCGAGGGTGGTGGGCAAGTAGGAGACCGGGGGACCCTCTTTTCCGAGTTCGGTGCCGTACTTGAAGTAACGGATACGATCAGACGAGGGCCCACTATCGCCCATTTGTGCGTTGTGAAGTCGGGCACTGTCCGAGTGGCAGACAATCTTAACCTACAGATAAACACCGGAATACGCCAACCGACACGAAAAAACCACAGCGCAACTCACCTTCTTCACTGGGCGTTGCGCAAGGTTCTAGGGGAGCACGTCAAACAACGAGGCTCCTTGGTGGCCCCCGATCGCCTTCGATTCGATTTCAGCCATTTTGGACCATTGAACGCCAAAGAAATCGCCGAAATTGAACACCTCGTCAACGAACGCGTCGTTGCAAACACACCGGTTCACAGCCAGAACATGGCTTACAACGATGCAATCATGCAGGGGGCAATCGCTTTTTTCGGGGAAAAATATGGCACGGAAGTTCGGGTTATTTCCATGGCCGAGAGTGTGGAGTTGTGCGGCGGGACCCACGTTGCCGCAACCGGCGATATCGGATTGTTCAAGATCATTCACGAAACAGGTATTTCCGCCGGTGTACGCCGTATTGAAGCAATCACAGGACTAACTGCACTGGATTGGGTTCAAAGTCGAGAAAAACAGTTGCAAACCCTTGCGGGAACGCTAAAAACCAGCCCATCCTTGCTGGACCGTAAGATCGAGAAATTGCTGCAAGAGCTGGAATCCGCACACCGGGAAATCGACCAACTCAAAAACCAACTGCGTGCAGGCAGCGCACACGACTATCTTACCGACGTCCGACGGATCGGCGACGTCAACACACTGGCGATTTCCTTAGATGGCGTCGAAAGCAAAGAACTCCGTGTGCTTAGCGACGAAATCATGGCAAAACTGGGACGAGGTGTGCTGTTGTTGGGGAGCAAACACGATGGTAAATTAGCGATTTTGGCAAGTGTGTCTCCAGACCTGACAACCGTATTGGATGCTGGACAACTGATCTCCGAACTCGCACCCATCGTTGGTGGCCGCGGAGGCGGAAAAAAACAATTGGCGCAAGCAGGCGGAACCATTCCAGAAGCATTTCCGGATGCCATTGCGCGTTTTTATTCGCTTGTAGAAGCAAGATGCGAAAAGACCGCTATTAACTGCTGACAACAGCGTGTTTCAAAGAATTGCGTAAACCGAAGTTCATCTTACCGACGAGACAACTTATGAATTACGAAAGCTTTCCGATTCCTTTGCTCGACGAAAACAAAGAACTGCCGGACAAGGAGATGATTCTGGCACGTTTTCGAACCGCCTTGTACGAAAGGTTGGCCCGTGGCGCAACGAAAACAAAGGTAGTACAAGCAGTCAACGCAACCACGACAGAACCGGGTTCACTCAGAAACGAATCATTGCTGAGCAGCATAGAGAACACATCTCCTGAACAGTCCGAAACCACCACGGATCTGCTTCTTGGCTTTGACGACTGAAATAACGCCGTGACATGCACGGCGCGACCGTAAGTAACCTGAGCGTGGGACACAACGATACGCAGCGGTTTGGCATCTTTTGAGCGGCAGTCGGAAATTAGGAAAAGTCCGCCGATCAAAAATGAACCGAACGCTGTTCAACTCAACCATTTTATAAGGGAGGGGTCAGCGAAACTAAGTTAGACAAACCTGTCCGACTAATTTAAATCACCTGCGCCACGCCCTCCTTGCGGCATATGCACGATATTGCCGCAATCCGGTCCTGGCCCGAAGCACTAAGTTAGCTCGTTCCGAACCTGTCTCGTTACAAACGCTGACCCTCTCACTATTTACTCACAACCCATTATCCTTGATACCGAGGTTCCTATGTCCACAAAAGTGTCGACACGCCATACCCCGCTGGACCGCGAGACCATCCGTGCGTTCTTTGAAGAAGGATGCCGACCGCGATCAGAATGGCGTATCGGCACCGAATACGAAAAGTTTGCGGTAGACCGGGCTACCCGCATGCCAGTGCCCTATTTTGGGACCGTGGGAATTGAGAGTATTCTCCATTTTCTCGCCGACCGATTCGGTTGGGAAAAGTATTCGGAAAACGGACATTTAATCGCGTTGACCCGAGGCGATGCCTCTCTCACACTGGAACCGGGTGGACAAGTCGAATTGAGTGGTGGGATATTTGCAACCATTCACGAAACCTACTCTGAACTCCAACAACATCTGCATGAGTTGGCGGCAGTGAGTGAACAGTTTCCCGTTGAGTTTGAGTGGGTCGGCCTACATCCCTTAGCGAAGCTGGAGGACGTACACTGGGTGCCAAAGGACCGTTACGGAATCATGGCGTCGTATCTGCCAACCCGCGGGACCATGGCACTTGCTATGATGAAATTAACCTGCACCGTTCAAGCCAACATTGATTATAGCGATGAGCTGGACGCGTTTCGAAAAATCCGCACCGGGTTCGCAATAAGCCCGATAGTCAGCAGTATTTTTGCCAATTCGCCCCTGGTTGAAGGAAAACCGTCTGGTTTTCGCACCTTCCGCCAACATATCTGGTCGGACGTTGACCCGGACCGATGTGGGCTACTTCCGTTTGTTTTTGGCGATAATCCCGAAATTTTCACGAATTATACCGAATGGGCACTGGATGTACCTATGTTTTTCATCCACCGCGACGGCCGCTACGTCGATGTGGCAGGAGTACCGTTCCGAAAATATCTGAGTGACGGCTTGTTGGGTCATCACGCAACCGTTGCCGACTGGGAGTTGCATCTGTCGACGTTGTTTCCTGATATTCGGTTGAAAAAATATATTGAAACTCGTAGTGCGGATACGGTCACCCCGAGTCAGATACCTGCGTTGCCCGCATTCTGGAAGGGACTGTGTTATCAGCCGGACGCCTGTGCCGCGGCCTGGGAAGTCATGCGGGATTTTACTGTCGAGGAACACCTTTTGTTACGCAAAGTGGCCGCTCGTGAAGGGCTGATGGGTTCGGTATCCGGGAGGAGCATACGAGACCTTGCGCAACAATTGGTCACAATCTCAAAAGCGGGACTCAAAGAACAATCTTGCCTGGATTCTAATGGTCGTGACGAATCCCAATACCTTGAAGTACTTGAGGAAATAGTCAGTTCGGGACAGGATCCCGCGAGTCGGTTTGTTCCCATTGCCAAATAAGGTACGTTGTGTCGCTTTCTCCGTGCCGATACAATTCTTTCGATGTTTGCGTGCACTGGAGCCCGAAGATCCTCTGCCGTTTCAAAAAGTCGACCATCTCGGTCAAAAATATGACCAATATGTTGCCTTTCGCCTTGCCACACGGGTCCCTCGTGCCTATGGTACGTCGTTTGACCGCGAGGGATAGTGATGATTTCTAGCCTCATCAAAAAAATATTTGGTTCGAGCAACGACAGAACAATCAAACGCATGCAACCCTTGGTTGCTAAGATAAACGAACTGGAAAGCAAGATAAAATCCTTGAGCGACGACGATCTCAAGGCTCAAACCAGTCGTTTCCGCGAACAACTCAGCCAGGGAGCACCACTGGACTCACTGCTACCGGAAGCGTTTGCGACGGTGCGGGAGGCGTCTCGCCGTGTCTTGGGAATGCGGCACTACGACGTCCAGCTACTAGGTGGGATCACCCTACACAACGGGTCGATTGCCGAAATGCGTACCGGCGAAGGCAAAACCCTGGTAGCGACCCTTCCCGTTTATCTTAATGCGTTACCTGCCAGTGGCGTCCACGTAGTAACAGTAAACGACTATTTGGCTTCCCGTGACGCGGACTGGATGGGTCAGATTTACCGTTATCTCGGAATGACGGTGGGTGTCGTTGTGCAGGGAATCACCGACCAGGTACGGCAAGATGCGTACAGATCAGACATCACTTACGGACAGAACAATGAGTTCGGATTTGACTATCTTCGCGACAACATGAAGTTTTCCCTCGCCGACTGCGCCCAACGTCCATTAAATTACGCCATTGTTGACGAAGTGGACTCCATTCTCATTGATGAAGCGCGAACGCCTCTCATCATCAGTGGCCGTGCGGAAAAATCGACAGACCTCTATTACAAAGTTAACGATCTAATTCGGCCATTGAAACGCGACCAAGACTTTCTGGTGGATGAAAAAGCTCACGCGTGTACGCTGACGGAAGTGGGTGTCGACAAAATAGAACGTAAGATGAAGCTCGATAATCTCTATGCTCCTGATCAGACAGAGCTTCTTCACCACATCCATCAGGCACTCAAAGCACACGCTCTGTACAAACGGGATGTCAATTACCTTGTCGAAGAGGGCAAGGTGATCATCGTGGATGAATTTACTGGCCGCAAAATGCCGGGTCGACGTTGGTCGGACGGACTTCACCAAGCAGTCGAAGCAAAAGAGGGGTTGAAGATCCAGGATGAAAGCCAGACACTCGCCACGATCACCTTTCAGAACTACTTCCGCATGTACAAAAAGCTGGCAGGTATGACCGGCACGGCGGATACCGAAGCAGAGGAATTCGCCAATATTTACAATCTGGACGTGGTAGTGATCCCCACGAATCAACCTGTCATCCGAAAAGACTTCGACGACGTCGTCTACACCAAAGAACGTGGTAAGTTATACGCGGTTATCGACGACGTCATCGACGCCCACAAACGTGGCCAGCCGGTGCTGGTGGGCACAACATCGGTCGAAAAAAGCGATTTTATTTCAAGGATGTTATCGAAAAACGAAATCGCTCACAACGTCCTCAACGCCAAGTTTCACGCTCGGGAAGCCCAAATCGTGGCGCAAGCCGGTCGTTTGGGCGCAGTAACCATCGCCACAAATATGGCCGGCCGCGGAACAGATATTTTGCTGGGGGGCAATCCGGCCTTTCTGGCGCGTGCAGAGGTCGGCGCCGATGCCGATGAACAAATCTATCAGGAAACCCTCACCCGCTTTTCAGCGATTTGTGCCGAAGAACGCGTTCGAGTGTTGCAAGCCGGTGGTTTATATATCATTGGAACGGAACGGCACGAATCCCGACGAATCGACAATCAGCTTCGTGGTCGCGCTGGCCGCCAAGGCGACCCCGGGGCAAGTCGCTTCTACCTTAGCTTGGAAGACGACCTTTTGCGGATTTTTAACGCAGAACGTATCCAAAAAATGATGGAACGGTTTAATGTTCCCGACAATGAGCCGATTGAGCATCGCTGGGTCACGAAAGCTATCGAGAGCGCCCAAAGAAAGGTAGAAGCGCGAAATTTTGACATCCGTAAAAATCTTTTGGAATACGACGATGTCATGAATCAGCAGAGAAAGAGCGTTTACGAACTGCGTCGGGATGTGCTGACCGGTTCTGACCCCAGAAAGCTTGTTTTTGCTGCTGTCGACGATGCGGTCGAACGACTGGTCGAAGTGTACACCAACACAGAAGCATCTCCCGGCGAATGGGATATTGCAGGGCTGAAGGACAGCATTCGAACCGTATTTC
The DNA here is from genome assembly GCA_013360285.1 of Myxococcales bacterium. Lineage (GTDB taxonomy): Bacteria > Myxococcota_A > UBA9042 > JABWCM01 > JABWCM01 > JABWCM01. The sequence continues at coordinate 6,304 of JABWCM010000111.1, read as the reverse complement.
GAATTGATGTAGATATCGACAGCGTCCCCCGCAAAGCGGAAACGTTGGTAGAAAACATCGCCAAACAAATTCACCAGGTACACGTTGACCGTGAGGAACAACTGGTAAGGAACATGTTGCGGTCGCAACGATATGAAATCGACGAACGCTACGCGATTGCCAAAATGCAGGCGGAACTCCAGGGCAAAACCATTGGAGATCTTGTTGTTGACGAAGAGAAGCTCCGGGAACTTAAGTTAAAGGACTGGCATAATTACATAAGAGTACAATATCTTCAGTCCGTAGACACATTGTGGAAAGATCACCTTCAGGCGATGGCCCACTTGAAAGAAGGTATTCACCTTCACGCCTACGCGCAAAAAGACCCAAAGATCATCTACAAACAGGAGGCATACGACCTGTTTGCGGAACTGATTGGTCAAATACGGCAACGAGTTGTCGAAACATTGTTTCAGCATGTTGTGCATTCTGAACAAGACGTCGAAAAAACAATTCGAACCAGAAAAGAAGCCCTCGACAAAAAATTGCTGGAAGTGCGAAATCAACATCAGCAAGCTGCAGAGACGCGGGCTCACGAGGCCGCGCGTGCGCACCAGTCCCAAACCCAGGACGCCGCGCAGGAGCCTGCTCGACCCAAAACCATTGTGCGAGAGGGACCCAAAATTGGCCGCAATGACCTTTGTCATTGTGGCAGCGGAAAAAAATACAAAAAGTGTTGTTTGCCCAAAGAAGAAGCCGAAGCCGAAGGAACAATGGCGGAAATGTAACTAGATCTTGGTGTGTCGTCCTGAGATATTCAATCGCCTTCACCGAATCTTAGTTTCCGCACGATCTGGCGCTATCTGGCTACTGTAACTTAACACCATGAAAAAAAGGTGCCATCGGAAACACGATTGGAAAATGAACTTGTTGGGCGCAGTGCGACGCGGTGTGCTCACCGTCGGGTTAGTTCTGGCGGCAAATGGATGCACAGTAGACCTGAATTCTCGAACCGAACCACTCACCAGTTCCGACGACCTGACGGGCCAAGTTCCATTGTTCGGTGTCTATAACGGTGTTTTATCCAGCGCTCAAGGTGAACCGTCGGTATTGGAACTCGTGGCGGACGATTGCGGGGCAACACTAAGCGGGACAATCTCCTTTGACGACGGTACGGACGCAGTCCTCAGCGGCAAACGGACCGGCTCCTCCGTTCTTCTGGAAACATCGGACTCCGGCACAAAAATCTCGCTGACTGGCGCCATTAATACGTTCCGGACTATCGAAGGGACTTGGGCGACCTCCGACGGTGCTGGAGGCCACTGGCAGGTCACATATGCCCAAGGCAGCGTACTCGACCATCCGTGTCCGTTCGCAGAGAATCTCCTGGAGTCGGATCCATGAACGGTCAACAGATACCCACAACGCGACATATTGTTTTGTCTTCGGAATGTAGAGGGTGTTTGGGTAAAAAATTGAGTTACGCGAGCCACTGGCCTACTACGTCGGTCCTGTCTCGGTCGGCCCATCCTCGACGGGCCTTTGGGCACGCCTCCGGTGGGCCTCGGTCGGCCCGACCGACTCGTTACGGCCACTGTTTCGCTCACCGGCAATTTTTTCCCAAACACCCTCTGAGAGGCTATGAAAAAATAGCTGCGCGCCCTGGTTCCGGCGACTTTTGGCCGACTTGTCTCCGAAAAACCCTGCGCCATATTCCCGATATGACTCGGGTTTTTCAGAACCAATTCGGCGCAAAATTCGCAGCCCCAAAACGCGCCCATATTTTTTCACACCCTCTTAGTGAAAAACAACATCCGCAACATACGAGATGTCCACGTTTTTTTTCCAACACGGTCACTACGCTCGCCGTTGTGAGTTTGTCCGTGTTCATTTTTGGATGCGCCACAGACACCGGCGCGCGGGGTGGACTCACTGGGGACATCCTGCCAATCACATCAGATGTTTCAAGTGACATCGATATTGTCGAACCCTCCACATCCGATGGTATTGTCTCAGACGTTATCTTACCTGAAGACTCAGAGAATACCGCAAACGGGGACAGTTCAGAATCGATTGGCGACCCGGAATGCCCACCTAACATGGTCTATATACCCTCCGGGAGTTTTATCATGGGCGACGTGGAAGGAAATCCGGACGCCAAGATCCAGCATGAGGTAACTTTGGATGCCTACTGCATCGATATCTATGAAGTCAGCGTAGCGGAGTATCAGAAATGTGCCGACGCGAACGCGTGCACCGACATTCGCGAATACGCTCTATGTCTGTCGGACGCGCCGGATCGCCCCAATTCATGCCAACCCGATCGGAAAACACATCCGGTCAACTATGTATCCTGGAATCTGGCCAACCAATACTGCACTTGGGCACGAAAAACATTGCCAACCGAAGCTCAATGGGAGCAAGCGGCCCGAGGCAACGACTTTCGGAGTTATCCATGGGGAGAAACGGCAAATTGCGAGATTGCAAATTGGGGGCACGGCCCGGTATTTGATGATTGCGACTACCTTGGACCCACCACACCGACGATGCCAGTGGACAGCTATCCCGACGGAGCTTCCTTTTACGGTGTGCTCAACATGGGAGGAAACGTCGACGAATGGGTGTCTGACTGGTACGATCCCAAGTACTACGAAGTGAGCCCTCCACGTAACCCGACAGGACCTACCACCGGAGAATGGCGTGTTTTTCGCGGTGGATCGTTCTCCGGACCCAATTTTGTGATGCTATCTTACTGGCGCCAAGCTGGACTTGGTCCACAAATCGGCAGCCAAAACAGCGGCTTTCGTTGTGCGGCTCCGCCGCGTCTACCTGCCAAATGAACCGAATGAGCAGCACAAACATCGAAGACAAAGAAGTCAAACCTATCAAGAAGAACCACTATGTTACCAGCGTTCATTCCGCGTTGCTTTCCGATACCGAATTCTGCGCGGCGGTTTCGTCGTGGCCAGGTTCGAAGTGTTTGAGTTTGTCGTAATCTCGTTCCACGCGATATTCTTTGAATAACTTGCCAACATAATCCGCGTAGTCGCGCGCACGAATCTGTGGATAGATATTTGCTGCAATTTCTTCGCGGACACCCGGATCATCAAGCGTGCGGTGTTCCTCCGGAACATGTTTGTATTTGTACTCGATGTGCCAGGCATGGTTTGACCGAACCGGAGGCAGCACCTCATACATCGGAGCCGCCACCACCGCCTCTACCAGATCCGTGTTCAATTTGGTAAATCCGCGTTGCTGTTCGTACGGAATCCCTTGTTTATACCAGAAATCCAGCTTTTTTATCCCGATATCAGGATATAATGAACGAATTTCTTCTGCTGCACGCTGAAACTCGGCCTCATCTTTAAATGGACTTTTTCGGATTAGCGCCTCATAAACGCTCTGAATAATCGGTGTTTTTTCATCAAAACACTGCTGTGCTTTCGTACTGAGTTTGCAGTCCTGCACTGACCCATGACAACACGCGATCTGTACATCAATGGTAAAATAAAGATCAAAATGGTCGAATCTAATCCGAATTCCAGGAAAATTATATGCTTTTTGGTAGTCTTCCTCGCGAATCATATGAGGTCCATGTTCCTGCGTGAATTTGGTCGACAGATATCGCTGAACTGCTGCCTGCCGAATTGCCTCCACCACAGAAACATCATGGTGGAAACCGCGCCCAAAAGCCTCCTGGGCCAGTACCTCGAACTCGATCATCCGCTCAAGAATATCGGCAACGGGAGTCTGGCCACCATCCAGATCGACTTGCCTTTGCAGAGCACTAAGATAAATCTTCGTTTCGCCCACCTGAGCAACCACAGGATCCTGCGCGGAGTTGGCGGCAGGCGATTTAGGCGACCAATTGGGGTCGTTGGTCCCGGTCAGTTGCGGAACCCATTCGCGGTCAAGTTGGGGCAAAGGACCGCCCGAATCAATATCGCGCTCGCATGAAGCACCAGACAACAAAAACACGAGACCAGCCAACGAACCAAACCAGGAACCACATCTAGTCATTCGTCCCCCTGTAAGACAACCGCCAGCTTCTGAAGCTCAATTCCGGCACGAATTACCGCCAGTCCGACGAAAATTTCCAACAACCCTGCCACATAGTCTTTTTCCGTCAAGAAACGAACAGATACATAAAAAAAGTACAGGCTACATAGCACAAGTATGGTTCCCAGCCCCTCAAGAAGAATACGTTTTGCCTGCATTTCTGCCACTTTTTGTAAGTTAATGGGTGCGCGAATACAAAACTACACTCGCAATACAAAGTACGGCAAGGACCGACGACCAGAGTAAACTGACCCTGATTCTGTCTTTTTGGAGTTCAATATCGCGAAAACGCACCAAATCAGCATAAATGGCCAATTCACGTTTGCGTATCAACGCGGTGCGGGACCCCAACAACAAAGGAACTTGGTATCGGATAACCACAAATGCCCACACCAACAGCCAACCTACTACAAAAACGCTTTGCAGCCACCGGTCCCGTTGCCCATCGGGATCGGCAAACGTCGATGAGGCAGCTTCAGACCAGAAAATAAACCACCAGGGTGTAATCAACAAAATAGCGGCGATCAAGCCGTGAAAAATCGCATGCCACACCCAAAGACGTCCAAAATCCACAAGCCAAGATGTGTTTGTTGTCCGAACCGGCGCAGGACGGTGCCCAGCAAGAACGACAACAAAATACGTACACGCTACCAGAACAACCACCCAAAACGGGACCCAGCCATAGATCCTCGGGCCGGTGAGACTAGCCTCCGATGCGACGGCAACCAACACCGCAAGTGGAAAACCAATTACCAAGCCAACCTGAATCCGCCACAAAACGGACCCGACGAGTATGACCGGACCGGCCCACAACAACACCGACAACATTCCGGGTGACTCGAACTGCTTTTTCAATTCTCCAAGCAAAATCACCGGCAACAGAACAGCGACTACCCACAGTACAATTCCCGTAAGCAGAGCTGCGGCACGGGGAGGCCAACGAGTTACGAAATGCGAAGTTGGGTGTTCGTTTGGTGATGGAGACACGTTGGTTAAGCCGCTCTTTTCGCGAAGCAGTGGTGCTGGGGTCGCACAGATTGTTCGATTATCACTCGTTCCACGGTGAACATTTGTTGGGAAGACCTAATGGTCCGCCGTCAGCAACCTACCACAATGTAGCGTCAGGCAATACGCCCACGGGTGGTTCAATGCGGAAGGCCCCTTCGTAATGCCCGATTGCCTTGTTACTAAACCAACCACAGAAGCCCAACGCATTGATATTAAAGACAAAACAACTCAGTCTCGAATTTTGGTCGAATTGTTGACTTGTTTTCATAGTTGACTATGCTTGCGCTGGCTTCAGCAAGGAGCGGTATTGAAGCCGCACCATCATTGGTAAACTAACAAGGAGAATTGAAATGAAACGGTTAGCCACTCTTTTTGCGTGTCTCATGGTATTGGCACTGGTCACCTCGGCGCAAGCCAAGGACATGGATGGCAAATTCGGCGTAGGTTACAGCCAAAGCCTCACCGGTGGGGCCAGCGGCCTCGGATTAAATTACTGGGCTGGTGATCTCAAAATCGGTGCCATCCTGGGTATCGATTTCTTCTCACCGGACGGAGGTGATTCGGAGACCAATCTGAAGCTCGGCCTTCAAGGTCTTTATGCGATCGCGCGGTCCAACGACGCAAACCTGAACTTTGGTTTGCGCGTGAACATTGGCGTTGCGTCTGCCGCTGAGACCGCATTTGGTCTTCAGTTTGACCTGCCTCTCGAAGGTGAGTATTTCCTAAGCGATCATTTTTCCCTGTACGGACACGTGGGTCTGACCGTCACGATCGTAGGTGAAGACGGCAATCCGCTGGCCCCAGGAAAAGGCAAAGGCTTTGGAATCGGTGTCGGCGACGGCGGTTTCTCCGGCGGCGCAGGTTTCAACTTTTACTTTTAATGATAAACGGCGATCTGTCGTAACACTTGTTGCGATAAGTTAGCAACAAAAAGGGCGCATCATCCCAGGCCACCCGTGCTGTAGGGATGGCGCCCTTTTTGTTTTCAGCATCTGCAACGGGTTTATCTAGATTTCACACGAGCTTGCGGGTTACGGCGCAACGGGTTCGGTGTCGGGCAACCACGCCTTGGGCGTTTGCTCCTCCCCTTTTGCATCTTCCACGATCGGAAAATTGACCACCAGCGGCTGCCCGTTTCGAAAAATTTCCACCACAACTTCGGAGGCTTGCTCCAAAGCCACCCAAAGCGCCATCATTTTGTCCGGTCGATCAATTACAAACCCGTTGACACTTTTCAGAACATCTCCGGCATAAATAC
>JABWCM010000110.1 GCA_013360285.1 Myxococcales bacterium | reverse complement strand
GTTTTGGACGTAGACACCGCAACGCTCATCGCCGAGGAGTTTTCATTCACAGTGGAAAACCGAGGGTTCGATTTGACGGACTATGTACCGGATCAGGAGTCGACCGACGAAGACTTGGAACCGCGACCCCCTGTTGTCACGATCATGGGGCACGTAGACCACGGAAAAACTTCGCTGTTGGACTATATCCGAAAAACCAAGGTGGCCGCAGGAGAAGCCGGCGGAATTACGCAGCATATCGGAGCATACATGGTCGAGGGTAACAACGGCCGTGTGACATTTTTGGACACACCCGGACACGAAGCGTTCACCGCAATGCGTGCCCGCGGTGCCGATGTGACCGACATTGTCATCCTGGTGGTTGCGGCAGACGACGGCGTAATGCCACAGACAACAGAAGCGATTTCCCATGCTCGGGAAGCCGGAGTGCCAATTATCGTTGCGATTAACAAGATCGACAAACCGAATGCACGATTGGACATGGTACTGAACCAACTTGCCGAGCGGGGTCTCACGCCGGAGGAGTGGGGCGGAGATACCATCGTATGTAAGGTAAGTGCGCATACTGGCGCGGGTATTGATCAATTGATTGAAATGTTGGCATTGCAATCGGATGTGTTGGAACTAAAAGCTAACTACAGGCGCCCAGCACGAGGAGTTGTGATCGAATCTCAACTCGACAAAGGACGCGGTCCTGTAGCTACAGTGCTGATCAACGACGGCGTATTAAAAGTTGGGGACTACGTCGTTTCAGGGACTGCCTTTGGGCGGGTTCGAGCACTCAACGACTTCGCAGGCCGCCGGATTCAGTCCGCGGGCCCAGCGGAACCAGTCGAAGTATTGGGCTTATCCGGAGTAGCTAACGCATCGGAACCGCTGTATGTCGTCGAAGATGAAAAGAAAGCCCGGACAATCGTCAACCATCGCCAGATGAAGGAGCGAGAAAAACAGCTTGTACGTCCGGTACGTGCATCGCTTCAGGATCTGTTCCAACAAATTCAGGCTGGCGAAACAGAACAACTCAAGATCATTCTCAAAGCAGACGTTCAAGGATCAGTTGAGGCACTTACCGCCGCCTTGAAAGAAATCCATCACGCCGACGTGGAACTGAAGATTATTCACGAAGGTGTTGGGGGCATCACCGATAGCGACATCAATTTGGCAAGCGCATCCAACGCGATTGTGATTGGATTTAACGTGCGCACCGAAGCATCGGCGAAAGCAATTGCGGATCAAGAAGGCGTTAACATCAAGATCTACAACGTTATTTACGACGTGCTGGACGACGTGAAGAAAGGGATGGAAGGCCTTCTGGAACCGACCATCGAGGAAAAAGATCTTGGTAGAGCGGAAATCCGCGAGGTTTTTTCAACACCCAAAGCCGGGAATATCGCAGGATGCATGGTTCTCAGTGGTTCGGTACGACGTGGTGGTCTCGCACGTTTGTACCGCGACAACGTGCGAATTTGGGAAGGGAAAATCGGCTCGTTACGACGGTTCAAAAACGACGCCCGAGAGGTCCAAGAAGGTTACGAGTGTGGTATCGGGCTGGATGGATACAACGATATCAAGGTTGGCGATATTATTGAGACATTCGAACGAATCGAAGTGGCTCAGCGAATTAACTAACCGCTTTATTTCTCCCGCATGCAACCGCAACGCACGTTGATGAACGTATAGTGACGCCGCCGTCATCGTCGTTGTAGAAACGGAATACGCGTTGACATCTGCGCAAACCAACCATGAGCTTGTTCGTCCGGATGTCCACTCGCGCGGGATAACAAACCTTAACCGGGAGTTTCATTGTTTTACGTTGGTGTATGTCGAGTTGAGTTAGGTATTGATGACAATTTCTCACTTAAAGGCAAACGGTCCATTGTCAAACGCGTTATTGACAGGACTCGTCACCGCTTCAACGTAGCGATTGGCGAAGTTGAAGATAATGATGTTCTTGATCGAGCCGTTCTTGGGTTTGCAGTCGTTGGCAACGACCGGTCCTTCGTAAACTCTTGCGTCGACAAAATCGTAAATTTTATCGACGAAATTGGTGAAGCTCCGATTGAAGACCACCAGATACAGATCTTGAGTTTATAGTCGGGAGCGTTTTCAATTATGGCAAAAAGGACTTTTCTGAGAGCCGATCGCGTCGCGTCTGCCATTCGTAACATTGCGGCAGAATACTTTACTTGGGGGGTGATGGATCCGGCGTTGACGGAAGTTGCTGTCACGGATGTGCAGGTCACACCAGATCTGAGCTATGCACGTATCTTTTATCGAATATTTGGCAAAAATGAAGCTCAACCGAACGTTGACGAGGCTCTGCGGCGCTTTGCTGGAAAATTTCGTTCTGAACTCGCTCAACGGATCCGACTAAGGCACGTGCCCGATGTCGTATTCATATACGATCAGCAGTTGGAAGCGGCTCTCCGTATTGAAGAAATACTCGCAAAGCTTAGAGAGGAGCAATCGGAAGATGACAGCGCGGCCGCAGATGAAACTCCAGAAAAACGGTAACATAATAGCCGTCGAGAAGGAGTTATCGGGCGTCCTTGCAGTTGACAAAGAAGCTTCCATGACATCTTTTGACGTCGTATCAGCCATTCGCCGTGCGACTGGGGTACGCCGAGTAGGGCATACTGGTACGTTGGATCCGTTTGCGACCGGCATACTGCCAATATGCATCGGTGACGCCACCAAAATCGTTCCGTTCCTGATGGACGGAACAAAGGAATACTTTGCGACAGCTCGTTTCGGACTGGAAACGACGACGGGAGACCCAGAGGGTGATATTGTTGCTCATGGGAACTACGACGGATTAGATCCCGGACAAGTCGTTGAAATAAGTCGACAATTCGTTGGCCACATTGCACAGCGTCCGCCTCTATACAGCGCGATCAAAGTCAAAGGAAAACGGCTGTATGAATTTGCGCGTGCCAACATAGACGTTGATATCCCGGAACGCACCGTGCAGATTCAGGATATTCAACTGGTCAACTGGAACGCTCCCGTTGCTGTCTTTCAAATTACGTGCAGCAAAGGCACGTATATTCGCTCTCTTATTAGAGACATCGGGCGAATAGCCGGCTGTTTTGCGACGTTGACCGAATTGCGCCGAACGCAAACGGGCGGGTTGAGCGTACAAAATTCCGTGACTGTCTCGGAAATACGTTCGTTGTCGAAAGAAGGACTTGCGCAACGCATCATTTCAGTGGATAACGCGCTTGCCCATCTGCCGGAGTTAAAAGTGGACTCCGAAATAGCGTGGCGTATCGGTGTAGGCCAGAAATTGTCAACCGGGCAGCTATTGGGACTTCCTGCGGAAAATATCCCATTCCGAGTTGTCGGGTTCAACGAATCGACTATCGCGATAGCAGTACATTCTGGTGGGCTTGTTCGTGTGGTCCGTGGGTTGCAACCGCAACAGCCAAAAACTTTGAAGCCCATTGCCGTTCCTTGAGGCAGACAAAGATTTTATTTTGGTTGCTGCAATGGATTAATTCGAACTCAAAATCGCCCGCGCACAACCACGCAGCGCGGGAAATGAGATGCCGCGGAATGTTGTTCCGCAAATTTGTTAATTGGTTTCCCTATGGCGCTCGCGGTCATTGCCGGCGCGGCGTTTGTGGGGATGTTGTTTAAAACTGATACCAGTGAGCTTACATCCGAAAATAAGCCCCGGTGCATCTTTAGGTCCCCAAAACAGTAAGGTAAATTTCAATTGTGGCTGCCATGCGTAAACCGTTAATATTGCAACAGTTTTAAAGAAAACTTCACAATATTGCAATGGGCAAAAAAACAGCACAAATCAAAAAATTGACTTACATAATGGTGGCCTACAGTTAAACCGGTTCATTTTTCTGCCATAGGTTTGGCACGTAAGTTCATTTGAGGAGGACTCTATGGGCCTTCATCCGGCTCGCAAATCGGAAATTATCGGACAATTTCGTACTCATGAATCGGACACCGGATCACCGGAAGTTCAGGTCGCATTGTTGACGGAGCGCATCAACTATCTCACCGAGCACTTCAAGACTCACAAAAAAGATCACCATTCGCGACGTGGTCTCCTACAACTTGTGGGTCAAAGACGGCGGCTTTTGGACTATTTGAAGAGCAAAGATGCGGGTCGCTACCAACAACTGATTCAGGTGCTGGGACTTCGTAAATAAGCCACTGAGTTCGAGCGAACGCACGTTTCCAAGTCGCTTCGGAACATGCGAGCAATGTTCCGCGCTGTGCGGAAAACGGGACTTTCTTGCCACAGTTGGCGAATTGAGTTCGTCACGTGTTAAAGTTAATCTCAACGTACAGGCTCATTTTGAGTGAATGCTAACGGGATTGCTCTTCCGACGAAGATATCGCACGAAAATACACTTTTGTGCGTTCCGCTCGATGGCAGTTTTTCTTGAATTGATGACAACAATTCCGCAACGGAATCTCGCGACGTATAGTTAGTCCACGATGCCAGACGAACCAGGACATTGTACGGTTGGCGCCAAACGTGAGACCGGTTGATACGTTGGAGTGATTGATAGTTGTGGCATGGCACCCGTGCCAGAGGACTTTCCTATGATTTTTCGAGAGTCGGTGATTTTCGGCTCCACGGAGCTAACCGTTGAAACCGGTCGTTTGGCTAGGCAAGCCAACGGAGCCGCCCTGGTCACATATGGCGATACTGTTGTACTTGTCACTGCGTGCACTGCACCCAGCGAGCGAGAAGGAATCGATTTTTTTCCACTGGTCGTTGACTACGTGGAAAAGACCTATGCCGCCGGTAAGATACCAGGGGGTTATCTTAAGCGAGAAGGCAGACTCAGCACATTTGAAACCCTAGTTTGTCGCTTGATTGATAGACCCATTCGACCACTCTTTCCAGAAAATTTCCGAAAAGAGACGCAAATCGTGGCTACAGTGTTGTCTGCCGATAAAGAAAATGACCCGTCCATCTGCGCCATCATTGGTGCCGGGGCAGCGCTTCACGTCAGCGATATTCCTTTTGACGGACCAGTCGTAGGTTTACGTGTAGGGCGCATCGACAACAAGTTTGTCATCAACCCCACCTACGCGGAGCAAGATAGCTGCGACGTAGACCTGCTCGTGGTAGTGGGTCCCCACGGTATCGTCATGGTCGAAGGTGGCGCAGAATTCGTATCGGAAGATGTGATCGTGGACGCATTGGATTTTGCACAATCCGCAGTAAAGCCGGTCATGGCCCTGCTCGGAAAAATGCGGACCAAAATTGGAAAGGAAAAGCAAACCGTTGTAGTACCTGAAACCGATAAAGAGCTCGCCCAAGCTCTGCGGGAAGTTGCGTGGGACGCAATCGGCCAAGCGATTCAAATCAAGGATAAATTGCAGCGATATTCCGCCCTGGATGAAGCCTTCAAAACCGCCATCAGCACGTTGTCTAAAGAGCACGGGGCGGAACGGATAGCCGGCAAGACCGCAGAATTGAAAGCAGTGTTTTCGGAGCTGAAAAGCGACTATATGCGCCACTTGGTACTAGAGAAGGGTCGGCGCATCGACGGCAGAAAAACCGACCAGGTTCGTGATATTGCATGTGAAATAGGCGTTCTGCCACGCACCCATGGTTCTGCCTTGTTCACACGCGGCGAAACACAGGCGATGGTCACCGTCACCTTGGGCACGTCTCAAGATGAGCAGCGAATCGACGCACTGACTGGCGACTGGCGTAAGTCTTTTATGCTCCACTACAATTTTCCGCCGTTCAGCGTCGGCGAAGTGCGTCAAATGCGTGGCCCATCTCGACGAGACATCGGTCACGGCGCATTGGCAGAGCGCGGAGTGGAAAAAATATTGCCGGTACAGGAAAATTTTCCCTATACAATCCGTGTGGTTAGCGAAGTGTTGGAATCAAACGGATCGTCATCTATGGCGACGGTTTGCGGGGCATCTCTGGCGCTAATGGACGCGGGAGTGCCGGTAGCATGCCCTGTTGCCGGTGTGGCGATGGGCCTGTTGAAAGAAGGCAACAAAGTTGCAGTACTGACGGATATTCTCGGCGATGAAGACCATCTTGGCGACATGGACTTCAAGGTTGTCGGTAACCGTGAAGGCATTAGCAGCGTCCAGATGGACATTAAGATAAAGGGCCTATCACGTAATATAATGAAAAAAGCCCTGAAGCAAGCCCGGGATGGTCGATTACATGTTCTCGACAAGATGGCGGCTTGTATTGAGCAGCCCAAAGAGGAACTCAATCCGTATGCACCCCGAATTTTCACCGTGTTGATCAATCCGGATCGCATTCGAGATCTCATTGGACCCGGCGGAAAACACATCAAGGGTATTGTCGACCAAACAGGAGCCAACATTGATGTCAACGATTCAGGTCGAGTGCATGTTGCTGCGGTAGACCAGGCCGCGGCGGAGGAAGCAATTCAGCTTATCCGCATGTACACCGAAGAATGTGAAATAGGAAAGGTATACCTGGGACAAGTCGTCAAGACGACAGACTTTGGCGCGTTTGTCCAAATTCTCCCCGGAACGGAGGGATTGGTTCATATCTCCGAGCTGAGCGACAAACGAGTGCGAAAAGTTGAGGATGTCGTCAGAGAAGGTGATGAGATTCTGGTGAAAGTGCTCAACATCGATAGCCAAGGCAAAATCAAACTTTCCCGCAAAGAAGCTTTGGCGCGCCAGCAGGACTAAGAGAAGCAAAATGCACGCTCCTACGCCGGAATCTGTCTTCATACAACGAGTACGCCCAAATTCCGGCGATATTAGCATCCCAACTTATCAAACGGAGGGGTCCAGCGGGCTGGACCTCGCCGCGGATTGCACGCACCCAGTAGTGATTGAACCCGGACAGCGGGTCTTAATCCCAACCGGATGGGCAATACAGCTACCTCCTGGGTTAGAAGCGCAAGTGCGACCACGAAGCGGCCTCGCGTTAAAGCACGGCATCACACTGCTGAATTCACCCGGAACGATTGACGCCGATTATCGTGGCGAAATACAGGTATTATTGATCAACCTCGGAACAACAAGCTACACGGTTGAACCTGGCCACCGAATCGCGCAGTTAGTCATTTCCCCCATTATCCGCGTGGAAATGCTAATCAAAGATTGCTTGGCTACTTCAGAGCGAGGTCAAGGTGGCTTTGGCCATACCGGCGTCGCATTACCACACACAAGCTCTAAAGGTAGTTCAGAGGGTCCGGGGAAATAAGGAAGCGCCCCTGGTTGGGTCGAATTCGAACCGGATTGTCCGGGACCGTCCTTGCCGAATCTCGGGAATGAATATTCAACAAGGACAGTACTGGACAAATCGGCAAAAGAAGCCGATCCAGGGACACTTATCTATTTCCGCTGACCCTCTCAGTTCCTGACTAACCCGGATTTCGTACTAGCTTGCGGGAAAAGAAATCCGGGTTAACACTCTCGTCTGACCTGACTCCGTCGGTAGCCGACATTTCCAACGCCCGCGGGCCGCCTCCATTCCGAACGCACGGGTTTGTTCCAGACAATCCTTGTCGTTTGGTTGTAAACTTCCGAATGAAATTTTCGGAGCGGTGTGGTCGTTGTGTTGCTGTCGCCAAACCAAATCGGGTGAAGCGAACCGGAAGAATACCAGTCCCAGCTTGAACGACGAAAACGGATCGTCTAAATTGTGCGAAGCGGCTTGTGCGTCCAAACGAGGTCGGATTCGCTAAATACCAGAGAGATTATCTGCAGCCCTGGTGAGTGTCTGAAACGGACGACATCCGTTTCGTTGAGAAAACCGTATTTCTGTCTGTGCCGCTTAGATAAGATCACGTAATGCCGGGACTAAGTTCGAAGCAACGACAGGCACATGAGGTATTTTGTGGCAAAAGCAGTCTATAATCTTCGTACACACATTGGTTTGCTCCATTTTTCTGTGCGTAATAGACAAATAGACCCGTCGACTCCACTTGGCGGAAAAGAGCACCCTAAAAACCCCGTGCGTGTGAGTATGATACTTTCTGCGGTGTTCGCTTTTTTTCTCGCTATCAGTTGTTCTACTTCAAAGCAGCCAGAGCCGCTCACATACGAAGAACCCACAGCGGTTGCCGTTGTTGCATCGGCTACGGCTTCCGGCGGCGGCGGTGCTGAAAGAAATTCGGCAACGCGTGAAGGTGGCGACCGCGACGAAAACGTGGAGATAGCCGTAAATACCGAAATTGCCGCGGAGAAGACCACCCCGCCGGCAGAGGAAGACGAAGACGAAGAGGAAAATGAAGATTCGCTGAATTATTGGAAGGGCGTACAATTTGACGCACCGCAATTTAGTGAAGTGATGGAATTCGTTCAGTCTCACTATATTGAAGAAAATATTAACGAATCACGCCAGTTTGCCGAAGCCTGCGTGTATATGATGGGTGGTCTGGACACGCCTTACCTCGTGCTGCCAAAACACTTCTACGAAACACGCAAAGGGAATCCGGATGAAGAGGGGGCGTTGGACGGTACGACGATGCCGCTCAAACCAGGGCTTGATGTCGTTTTAGTCAAAGCCAAAAAGGAAGAAGAAGAAGAAGACAAGGAAGAAGACAATAAACCCAAAGAAAAAGACAGCGTAAAAGAAAAAGATAAAACCGCCGACAAAAAACGAAAGCGCTTGAGCGATGACGAAATACGCGAACTGCGGAAAAAAGCACAGGAGCGTCAAGCATTACTTGAACAGGAGTGGGGAAAGATCAAGTTTGACAAAAATCTCATGCAAAGTTGCATGAACAAAGCGATTCAACTCGGAAAAGCCGACCCAGAGCAGAAAGACAAACCGGAGCTTCAAAAAAGAATGTGGCTGGGTGCCGCTCAAGGGATGTTGCGAGTACTCGACCCCCACTCATCCATTGTCAGTGCAAAGGCATGGGAAGAATCCACAAAAAAGACAACGGACTCAAGTTTCGACGGAATTGGCGCGATCCTAACACAGCGTGATGATATGACTCTCGTGGAGAGTCCGATTGAAGGCCAACCTGCGTTTGCTGCAGGCGTACGTGCTGGAGACATGATCATTCGTGTCGACGACAAATCCATCGCCGGATTGCCGTTGAGCAAGGTAGTAAAACGAATTCGTGGCCCACGAGGCACAACGGTGCGTCTGACACTGAGGCGTGAAGGGGAACCTGAAGACCTTGAAATTCCAATTGTGCGCGCTTACATCGAAAATCAGAATGTTACGGCTCGGTTGATAAAGCACCACAAAGATCTTGGTTATCTTAAGCTGACCGGTTTTGTGCCAACGTCGGCCGATAAGATCCAGGAAAAAATAACAGAACTGGAATCACAAACGTCCACCGGGCGGCTGCGAGGGCTGGTGTTTGATCTAAGGAGCAACAGCGGCGGTCTATTGCAACAAGCCGTTGAAATAGCTGACTTATTCCTGCAAAACGGCGATATCGTCACCGTTAAGGATCGGTCCAAGGGCGGAAAAGGTGAAAAAACGTACCGCGCTCGGCCTGGTAACGATCATATGATGCCCATTGTTGTACTGGTGAATGATTCCAGTGCGTCCGCGAGTGAAATCGTCGCCAGCGCGATCCAAGACAACGGACGTGGTATCGTGGTTGGCGACCGAACGTTCGGCAAAGCGTCCGTACAGACACTGTTCAACCCACTCATAGGAAAGGATTACTACATTAAGTTAACAGTAGCGCGTTACTACAGCCCAAGTGGCCGAACGATTCAAGTCGTCGGTGTCCGACCGGACGTGGAAGTTCCGCCGGAGATTGGAAAACCAATGCCACTCGGTTTCCGCGAAGAAAATCTGTACAATCACTTAAACGCACTCGAGGCGAACTACGCATCACCGAACGAACAATTGGTCAAAGGGGTATTGGAATGCGCAAATCGTCGCGGGATTGCGGAAAAAGTACATCAATCCGATCCAAATCCTCAGATTCGTTTCGACTATCAGATGTACAAAGCCGCCGACTTCCTGGAGTGTATGTACGATATCGAAGTACAGGCAAAAGCCAGCGGCGCCACCAAATAGCCTGTTATATCAAGGTGTTCTGCAAGCAACCTACGTGCCAACCATCACGTCACATCGCCGTATTCCCCGCCGGGTATGCAAACTACGTGTGTGGTGTTAAACAAGGGTTTTCATGATTCTGCCGGATTTTCGCCGAGTCGACCGCAAAAATCCTGAGTTATATCGGGAGCATGGCGCGAAGACTTTTGCGGGCGGGGCGGTAAAATATGACCATAAAAAAAGATTTCATCCAAAAACACCACACCCTTGTTGGGTTGAGCCTAGGTGTGTGAAGTTGTTCAACGGTCAAACGTGGCACTCGTCAGTCATTCCTGTCAACAAACCGGTGCCACAACACAACGCAAGGAGAGTCTGATGGAATTCGGCACCACGGAACAGATAGAGGAGCACCTGAAACGGGTGGAGCGGTTGTTGACCGACTTGCTCCACGAAGTGGAAGGGATCCGAACTGCTGTCACACGTCGGTCGACGCCACGAACAACTACAACCGCAGCACCGACAACCCACCAAGATCCCCCGGGAATCTCTTCGCGGGAGAGTTCCGCCGCCGAGTTATTGCTGGTGGAAGCCGAGTTGGTCGACGAAACAAAAACACTCTGGGAACCGGAACTGGTCGACGATGAAGTTGCCGTGGACCCTCCCGAGGACTTGGTTAGTTCCACTACGGAATCCTCCTTGGCGCTAACCAGTTTGCAAGACGATGCAGGTGTGTCTGACGATTGGATGACAACCGCCGCCGACGTACTGAAAGTCCTGTTCATAGCGGCGGCAGATCCGGACGAAGAAGAGGGATTTCGGCGGTTTTGTCATACAATCCACTCCGATCACTCACAGGGCCCCCGCGCATTAGCTGAATTGCGAGCATTTCATTGGCGACAGCTCCGCAAACGTTACGGACAGTACTTACACGATGCCACCCAACCCGACTCCTTTTCTATTTCGCACACGGTTCCGACAGTCGTGAGCCCGAAAGACCACACCATGAAAGTGTTTGTTTCAAGCAGCACCCGGTCACCCGTACCAACCGTTTTTCGAAGGGACCTACGCCACTCGGGGCACTGGAGGATTGAAGTCACGTCTCTGTAGGGAGTTGTCGGAGGGTCAGCGGAAATAAGGAAGCGACCCCGGGCGAGCTAATTTAGCGCTGAATTGGCCGGGGCCCGACTGAGGCAGTATCGGGCATATGCCGCACCGAGGGGCATGGCCAAGGCAGCTTAAATTAGCCGAACAGGGTTCACTTATCTATTTCCGCTGACCCTCTCAGTGCCGTTGGAGAGCCATTCATCACCACCAAACGTTTTATTTTCGTCAACCATATTTTACACGTTGACATCGGTATAGAAACTAAGTACAACCCGTTCCACGTTTTTGGGGCGGCGGCATAGCCAAGTGGTAAGGCAGAGGTCTGCAAAACCTTTATTCCCCGGTTCGAATCCGGGTGCCGCCTCCAATACTTTGTTTAGCCTGCGATTATTGTTAAGTGACCACATCTCCTTTCGTCGTACTCATACATCAATCAAACCTCGACACACTCTTTCACGCGGCATCCGTTGCAGTTGCGTCGGCTGCGTCCGGGCGAGCAACATACATAGTTCTTTTCTTGGCCGCACTGAAAGACTGGATGGATGATGCGGAGTGGAACGTTCGCGCCAAACCGTTATTGTCGGGAACACAACAAGTGCCATCCGTGGAATTTCTAGGCACCTCTGGATCGTCGCCAAGACAAATGCTGGAAGAAACGCGACCTTTGGGGCTAAAAATCTATGCGTGTTCAGGCTCGGTTGAATTGCTCGACCTGTCCCGGGCAGAGGTTTTACAGAAAGTTGATGATATCATTGGCCTTCCAGCGCTGTTTCGCAAAATCGGCCCAAACGCTTCGATTGTATCTTACTAGGTATGTGGCGTTTGTTGCACCGTGGCACGGCAACGCGATGTTCGGGACAAAAATAGCCACCATCCGCGAATCTGCCGGCGCCTCGGCACTCTCGCCCGCGGACTCGTGAGAAATCCGGGCTAGCCGTCACGTTGGCATCATGACCGACGCCAGTCCGAGAAACGTAAAGAAACCGAAACTGTCCGTAAAGGCTGTCAATAGAACCCCTCCGCCCAACGCTGGGTCCAACCTCAGTAACTTAAGACCTAAGGGAATTGCCGCGCCCATCAAACCTGCCATGGTCATATTGCACACCATCGCGGTTACCAAAACCACTCCGAGGGTAGGCGATCCCTTCCACAGCCATGCCACCAACCCCGTAATTACGCCCACCAACAATCCGATAAACAATCCAACGGTGATTTCTTTGAACACAGCACGCATTCCGGATGAAAACTCAATTTCTCCAAGCGCAATACCACGTGTAACAACCGTGAGTGTCTGAATTCCCGCATTTCCGCCCATACCGGCGACAACCGGCATAAACGTTGCTAGCGCGACCGCAGTTGTAATGGCATCTTCGAATAACCCTACTACCGACGCAGCCAAAAATGCTGTCGCCATGTTCAACATGTTCCACGGCAATCGTCGACGAATGGACGTCGATGTTGGAGAAAACACGCGGTCCTGACCATCCAACCCCGCCATGAGATACATGTCCTCAGTCGCTTCTTCCCGAATAACATCGATAACATCATCAACTGTAATGATTCCAACAATCCGATGTTCGTCATCGACGACCGGAATCGCCAACAGGTTGTATTTGGACACCAGATTTGCGGCTTCCTCTTGATCAGCAAGAGCAGAAATCGAAACCGGGTCCTTTAACATAATGTCAGCCAAAGTACGGGTCGGTTGAGCTGCGACCAACCTCCGAAGTGGGACAGTTCCTGCGAGACGCTGTGCATTATCGACAACAAATAAATGAAATAACGAATCTGCGACGTCCTCACGACCACGAATTCTCTCAATCGCGTCATGAGCACTGCTTTCTGATTCCAGCGCAATAAATTGGGTGGTCATCACCCGACCGGCACTATCCTCTGGATAAGTTAACAGCCGTTGAACTTCGTGCCGATGGTCCTCCGGTAGTTTTTCCAACACACCTTCCCGGCGACTATCGCCGAGCGCCTGTACAAACAACGTGGCATCGTCCGAAGGAAGACGGGACACCACTCGGGCAACCCGTTCGTCATCAAGACGTTCCAGAACCGAGGTAAGATAATCGTACGGCAACTCCGCAAGCGTTTTGGCCGCTCGCCGAGCATCAAAAAGAATATCAAAAACCTCGACTGTTTCCCCGGGGCTTAGTACCGCAAACAACTCCGCTATGTCGGCAGGTGCAAGACGATCCAATGCCCGTGCGACACGTTGTGGCGCCTTCGCATGCAGCAATTTCCTGATTAAATCAGCTTTGATCCTATCCATTGGTTACTCCCAGACCCGAAGCATTGCAGCAACTTTACACTCGCTACACCCACAACCCAATGAACGTCATGGGTACCAATTCAGTTGACTACAGCCCGCAGAAACGCACCGCATACACCGCGCACGCAAAACCGCCGATTCCAGTAAGTAGGCTCACAAAAACGTAGATCATTGCTATTCCCAGCGTCCCACTTTCGGCAAACAAGAATACTTCCTGGGAAAACGTGCTGAATGTCGTAAAACTCCCAATGAAGCCAACCATCAAAGGAAGTTTTAAGCCGTCCGGCAGTATGTTTTTCTCGACGCCCGCAGCGTAGAGTGCGCCGAGCAATATTGAGCCGATGATGTTGACCGCCAGTGTGCCAAAAGGAAATCCGAAACCCAACCACCGATGAAGAACTCCGCCAACCAAAAATCGAGCGACAGCTCCCATCGCACCAAACACCGCAATCGCCAAGATACCCCATATCGTCATTGTTTCACTGTCCCAAGGTAGCTCGTATTTCACTCAGCTTTCACGCCGAAAGCGCCAAAACACAACACCGAGTTCCCGTAGTCCGAATCGTCGGTATGTTAACCCGTATTTCTCATGAGCTTGCAGATGAGAGTGTCGAGACCCCGATAGATTTGGGGATGGCGAGCGTTTTTTCCCCGAAACACGGTCAACGCCAGTTTGAAGGCAACAACTCTACCATGCCCGAAGACGCTCGCGGACCGGCGCTCGCCGCGTCAAGCTTGTGAGAAATCCGGGTTAGGGCATTTTCAACCAGAACGCCGACACTGTCGACACGCGCAATATCACGGGCGTCTTCTCGCAGTAAATGACCAAGCCCCCGTTCATCCGATGGATATCAGTCCTCTCTTGTACCATTGATCGATTATCGTAATGATGTTGGGCGCGGTGCAATATGAGCACGGGCCAGAGTCCTGAGGAGGCTAAAACGATGGGTGCTACACGGTGTTGGATGATGTTAACGGCGGCCATAGCCATGTCTTTGACCCATCTGGCCAATGCCCAGGACTGGGTTCAATGGAGAAAAGATGCAAGGCGGTCAGCCAACTCACCATTATTATTTGACTTTGATCAAACCGGCGTCCGCTGGCAATTTCCCACCGGAGCGTCCGCCACACCGGTAATCCCATGGGATTTAGACGGAAACAGTGATCTGGAGTTGCTTTCGGTCGAAGGGGGACGAGTTGTGGCCAGACGAAAGACGGGCTCGCTGTTATGGGACACTCCGCCGTTCTTGGCACGACGAGTCGTGTTAATCGACGATGTCGACTCCGATGGAACCCTTGATATCATCATCGACGCCACGAATTCGGTATTGCGGCTCAACGGAGTAACGGGCGAAGTTCTGTGGCAAAGCACAACCAATGTACCGATAGAAAACATCGGCTCCGTTCTTTTTGCAGACACTACCGGGGATGGGGTTCCGGAGGTCATGATAGCGGATGTCGCTGGAAACGCCGGGAAACCTTATCTTACTGGGGCAAGTTATATTTTCAACATGACACCTTCACCTATCCCAGGGCTTCCTTTGGCAAAAACACAAGAAGGCACAAGGGATTACGAGTCAGGGCTCGGACTTGCCACTGGCGACATTGACGGCGACCAGGTCCCGGAAATCATAGCTCCCGGAAAAAGTCGTTTGTATTCATATGATTCCGTGACCGGCCTCCTCGAGGCAACCAGTCCGGATTACGGCGATTTGCTCGGAAAGGAAAACTTAGCGAGTGCAAAAACTTATATAAGAGATGTTGATGGCAACGGACTGGATGAGGTTTTTCTATTTCTTGACTCGGTCTTTGTAGGTACTCCGTCCAGACGTGTTGTTGTTTTTCAGTTAACCGAGCCCGATCAGTGGACATGGCTTTACACCCTCGTTGCACCCGACCCGGTGTCCGGATCCCATACTTGGCCTGCTCTGCCTATACAGGACCTGGATGGAGATGGCTCCCACGAACTGACAACCAGCTTTTTTTCTCCACAGGGCGGCTGGGAAACCTGGATTGTCAACGCCGCGAGTGGAGAATTGCTCCAAAAATTACCGAATCAGCGCCTAACGAACATTTTTGACCCTGATCACACTTGGCCCAAAGAATTGCTGGTAGTTTCTTCACCGTTTCAGGTGCCCGGCGACTTTGAAACCCGACATATCGTAAGGTACTCCGCAGCCACAGCCGACGTAACCGTAGTGTTTTCAGTCGAAAACGCTCTTGTATTAGGACAGGCGTACTCAAGCCCGTTGGACCCGAAACCCCAGGTTGTTGTGGTGTCTGATAACAACGCGGATGGATTCGGAGACACTGCTCGGGTCTACGATATGACGAGCGGTCTTGTTTCCCTTAACTTAAATATCACTGGAGCCCTTCAGCACACCTTGATCGCCACAGAAAAGGGGCAAGTGCACATTGTCTTATCCTATGCTACAGGCGAGGTGTCCCTTGTTGACCAACAAGGAACAGTAACCAATGATGCCAACGCAGACCGGTTCGGTGATATTGTTTATCAAGGTTTCGAAACACGTCGTGCGTACTCCACGGTCGTCAACGGCACACCTCTAGTCAGCGTGGCGGGCGCAGGTGGTCGTATTATTGTGGTTGACGCAACGACCGGTGATCCGATAACCGCCCCCAACATCATTCTCCAAACCCGAGCAAATTTGCCACAAATTCCGCTGTTTTTAGCTGGAAAGTTGAACACCGGGGTCTTGGTTCTTCGATCTGACACCAGCCGTCGCCTAGTATTTCAGCGGTTGTCTTTGGACAACACCATTACTTGGGATACCGTCGTCGGCGGGACCGGCGGGACACTGCTGTTGGCCCGAGATCCCTTGGTCGCAGACATCAACGGCGACATGGAGGCTGACGTAATCGCCACCGTCGAGGACAAAACGCTGAATCAAGTGTATCGCGTGGTGGCCATCGACGGTGCGTCGGGACAACTGCTGTGGACGTCCCCAAACATTCCAACTCCCGGCGGCAACATCGGATGGCTGTCTTATCTTACCGAAAAGAACACCCTATATTTGGTCGGTAACTCCACCTTGTTGTCAATCGACGCCGCCACCGGGTTGATTTCCGAGCAGACACCCAATCCCCTCAACCACTACTACGGAATACCTTCACTCGTAGACATCGACGGCGATAATTCCCCTGAGTTGGCGCTACTAGGGACTTCAAAGGGGTGTATTGTCTACAACAACGATCTGACGGTACGATGGGAAAAAACGCTAGGCAACATGAGCCACGCCCCCGCGGCCGCGCTGTATACGTCTGCTTTGACGTCGATCGCTGTTGCATACGGTTCGAGCCCTCGAGTGGATTGGCTTGCCAACGATGGTACGCCCTTACATACACGTTATTTTACTCAAGGGTCTGTTTATTCTAGTTCCGATAACCTGCCGGAGGAATCGGCAAAATCCCAAATCCGCGAAATAATCGCTGCCGAGCAGGTCACGCCCGACGGGAAACCCGGATTTGTACTCGCGACGTCGGACGGATTTCTGCATGCTATCACTTCGTCAGGAACGCCGTTATGGACTCTGGCTTTCGCTGCGGGTCTCGGATCCCCCGCAGTCATCGATGTTGATTTTGACGGCACAGGTGAATTGGCTGTACCGGCTGCGGCTGGAACTCTTGCATTGATCGATCGAAGTACGCTCGCAGCTCCCGCGTGGGTTTACGAAAACGATGGCTCAACGATTGTTGAAAACGCCCAAGACGATATCGACATCCAAAGCAGTTGTACCTCGGTTTCGGTCAACTGGGCACCGGTCGCCGGGGCGGCGGGTTACGTGGTACGATTGTTGTCGGCAAATGGTACTCTTATTAAAGACCAGATGGCCGAAGGTGGAACGGCGAATGTCACGTTCAGCGGTTTGTCACTGGTGCCCGGGCAACTTTATCGGGTCGGCGTTGCCGGATACGAGTCTCAGAATAGCGGCAAAATCGTAAGCACCGCCACATTGTCGGATGGATTTCGACCCCAGGACGGCGCCCCACCACAAATTCTGAGCCCAGCGGTCAATCCCCCCGTATTTTTCCCCGAGGGTGAACAACCATCCACCACCATCTTATCGGCGACTTTTGTCGATGACAAAGCCCTTCACAATGCGACCATCACGATTGGCGTTGCCAACCAACCAGCACAATGGACCCGAAATGTCTCACTGAACGGTACGGTCGCGGACTGGCTCGAAACGTTCGATGGAAACGACGACGAGGGACTTCCAATGGAAACAGGAACGTACGAAGTACGTTTCTCGGTCACAGACACATTGTTCACATCGACGTCCAAAGTACTGTCGGTGACGCTCTGCCGTCCTCCGTGGACATATGACCGTATCAAGCAGGTGTGTGTTTTTCCCCGGGAAACCATCGACGAACCGGATGGAACCATTGAGGACATTTCAAGTGACGCCGATGTCGGAAATGCCGTGTCCGACACCTCAACCGATACCCATCCGGGGTTGGACATGAGTCACCCGGATGACACGGATAGCATTTCGCCAAACAACTCAGCCGAAAATGCCGGCAATGCGCAGGTGGGGTCGTCCCACGATACCGGCTCTGGCTGCGGTGGAGGCTGCCAAAGCACAGGTGAAAGCAGGCGGGGTGTTTTCATTGCGCTGTTTGCATTGGGTGTACTTCGCTGCTTTATGCGCAGGGTCTAAAATAACCAATGGTTATTTTTAATTTAACAGATGGGCACAAACGCCCCAAAAGCCGACGGGCGGCAAAATACCGCGGGATCTTGACCGCACCCAAAAGGAAGCTTCATTAGGGTTGTCCTTTTCATCAACCCAGGTGTAATCATGACTGTACACAGCATTACCGATGCATCTTTCGATAAAGAAGTGCTTGAACCCGACGTTCCAGTCGTTGTCGACTTTTGGGCGACCTGGTGTGGCCCGTGTAAGATGATGGCCCCTGTTTTGGCCGAAGCGGCTTCGTATTACGGCGACCAAATCAAATTTGTCAAAATCGACACCGACAAAAATCCACGTTCATCTGCAAAGTACGGCATCCGAAGTCTGCCGACACTTCTTGTGTTCAAAAACGGGGAAATTGTGGACGCAATGGTCGGTGCGCGCCCACCCGCGCAAATCAAATCGATGCTGGACCGCTCCATTCGCCCAAAAGGATTCTTATCTCGATTATTCGGAAAAGCCGACTGATGCGAACTCTGGGCGCACTCGGTTCGACCACCGTTGCCAAAGGCTCGTAAGAAATCCGGCCCACATTCCGACCCCGCGAAACTTCTCCATTCCATCTAACCCACCTGTGGCGCCCACAAAGTTCAAACAAACTGTCAACTCGGACATTTTCGTAGTATGCTGCTGGGGCTGCCGGATAACCGGAGTAAACGTCAAAACATATGTTTGGCGGACAAACAGAGGACCCTGTGTGACTTGGGGTACACCCATGAATTTTTCTGAGATCGACAAACGACTGTATTTCGTCCTCGCCGCGTCATTGGCAATCAACGCCTGTGATGGACAAGGCAGGGGATCAACAGAATTTCCGTCGGGTAATGTCACGACCGACACCAACGGAAGTTCGTTCTTTCCAGATGTTGTTTTGGGCGATGATTTTGTGCTGGGCGGAGACGCCGGCGAATTCCCCTTTGAATGTACCGCTTCCTTTGATTGTGTCGACAAAATCACCTTGAAACCATGCATGAAACCGTCGTGCGACAACGGAGTCTGCGTTCTGATTCCGGCCGATGGCACGGCATGTGACGACGGAAACGCCTGCACCGCGTCCGACCAGTGTACCGGCGGTGTGTGCGCCGGTACCAACACGTGTGCCTGCCAATCAGACGCTGATTGTACCGCGCTGGACGATGCGGACCTGTGCAACGGTGTCCTCCGGTGTGCACAAGGCGGATGCGCGACAGATCCATCCACGATTGTCACTTGTACAGGCGGCAGCACATGTTTACCCGAGGTTTGTATCCCAGAAACGGGGCTTTGCGACGCAAAGCCGGCCGCGGACGGGGTACCATGTGATGACTTCGACCCATGTACAGCCGGTGACGCCTGTAATGCCGGCACATGCACCGGCACCACTGCGGGCGTCTGCGAAGACGACAATCCCTGCACAGCCGACAAATGCTCGAAGGAAGCTGGTTGCACCCACATCCCGGCAACCGGCCCCTGTGATGATGGAATCGCCTGTACCACGGGGGACGTTTGCAACAACGGTACGTGTATGGGCGACTGGGCATCGTGCCCCTGCAGTTCCGATGAAGACTGTCCGTCACAAGCAGATGGTGATCTCTGTAGCGGTACCTTGTTTTGCGACACGACATCTACGCCCGCGGTTTGTAAGTTAGACCTCGGTTCCATTGTCCAGTGCCCACCATCCGAAAATCCTTGTCAACAATCAGCGTGTGACCCCAAGACCGGTTTATGCACACCCAGCGCGGTTCCAGACGGAAATCCATGTGATGACGGCAACTTATGTACTACAAACGACAAATGCTCTGCCGGCATCTGTACATCTTCCGACCCGACGTTGTGCGACGACCAGAACCCGTGTACTGACGACACATGTTCACCGTCTGAGGGGTGCCAGCACATAACCAACACCATGCCGTGCGATGACGAAACAGCATGTACGGTGTCCGACACCTGTGCAGGTGGCACGTGCGTCGGCACGAGCATTCAGGACTGCGATGATGGCAATCCCTGTACC
>JABWCM010000109.1 GCA_013360285.1 Myxococcales bacterium | reverse complement strand
TAGCTGCGCGGCCTCTGGGCGGTGGCTTTGGGTCGGCTTGGTTCCGAAAAACCCTGCGCCATATTCCCGATATGACTCGGGTTTTCCAAAACCAATCCGGCGCCAAATCCAAGCCCACAGGTCGCGCCCATATTTTTTCACAAACTCTCTGATTATCACTGATTGTCGCGGAGTTACTCGCCAAAGGACTTTTCGCCGGTTGACAACACCGTATAGACAATGATTCCAGCGGCGGCCGCGGCACCAATCGCGATCAACGTGGCGGTCCAACCGATGGACAAATGGTCTACTTCATATGACGCAACGTCATTGAGAGCCAACAATGTATCTCGATCAGATGCCACAAGCTGGGACTGGGTGATTTTGAAGTTAAACGGGGTTACCGGATACCGGCGTCCACCATTTGAACGCACATAAAGCGACGTGTCTCGGTTCACCTCTACCCCTTCACCATCGTCGGACTTCACAACCACAGAACTTTCTACGTTTGCAACGGACTGGAGCCGCTCAAATTCCGATTTCGGGACATAGTAGGTGCTATAACAACCGCTTGACACCAACCCAGCGACGCAAGCGCATGCGACTAGCTGTTTTCGAATCGACATCGACCATCCTCCGGGAACACCTTTAGCCGGAACACCCCATATTGCAACCACTGCAACAAGAGAGTCGCCGGACTATACCCGACGCGGCGCACTCAATCAACCGTTGCGTCCATCAACCAACCAATTGTGGCTCCGGTATGGTCGATTCGGGAAAAACATACGTTATCAAGGGGTTGGGGCAAAAACCGGATGATGTGCCCGGCTCAGGGCGGAGGAGGAGCAAATAACGATGGAAAATCTTCCGGATAATAGGGTCGCATAGGAGGTTGGGACGGCACCCATATTCCTTTTGACCGAAGTCCTACCGCGTCATCATATCGAAGCGTGGTCTTCCATTCTGGACTGTGATGATTTGCCCGGACAAAATCGACAAACGACGCACCGGAACTGCGGGATTCGCCATATTGTGTTCCGATATTCTGAGACCGTTCGTCGCGGCGATACCGATAGGAAGAGGACGATTTCGCGGCGGCATCTGCACCGCCAACGTCCTCTGATTCGGCCCGATCCCATGCCTCACCGGCGCCACCTTGCGGTGATGGAGCACGGCCTTCTGACGGAAACGGGTCTGGATCCGGCGCCCAATGGGGTATAATTGGCCTTGGGCGGGGTTGTTGTTTACGTTCGGGAAAAATCGCAACGCCGATCACACCGACGTGTTGTGCCGATCCGGTTCGCGCTGCGTAACTATCTCCCACTGATGTGAAACGAAACGCCGCAACGTCGGACATGCTCGTACGCCAGCCATCAATATTTACATAACCATATGGCTCAATAAGATAACCGCGGCTATCATAACTGCCGGGACTACCGTTGATCACGTCTTTTCCATCGACGGTAACCACCGCCTCAACCCAGCGGTGGGAGTGATTCCAAACACGAATCGTATACGCGGATCCGAACTGCGCCACCACGTACCGTTGCCCACGATGAACAAACTGCGAACAGGCCCCCACGTCACAAATGACTTCGACGTCATAGCTGGTATGAGACGGACGACTATGCGCTTCAAGACTTGCACAGCCGGAAGTGAGCACAACCCAAAATAACACTGCGGAAATAAACCAAGATGAACGACCAAGCATAACGACCTCCAAAAATGACAACCGTTGAGACGTGGCAAAAACCGAAATGATCTACACCTAAGATGGTTATTTCCGACGCAGCATTCGGGGTTTGTCTCGCGCTGCTTTACGCCGAATCATCGGTTTTCTATACTGGGTTTGGCAGTTGGGATTCGACTATGTTGTTTGGTTCGTCCACCGCAATGTCACTGATAAACTTTCACAAGTCTCGGGTTCACTTAGAGGGTGTTTGGGTGACACTCGACGGTCTCGCCGCGAATCTTTGTGAAAAATCCGGATCTTCCGTTTCGAAACCCGTCTGCAGAACCGGTTGGCGTCATTGGAACTCAAGATGTTAAAACAAACAACTCGTTTGGGATGGTGCATGTTGTTCGCTGCGGCGTGGAACTGCGCCGGCGAAAATCAACCCGCTGAGGCATTGGACACGTATGTTTCCCACGACATGGATCAACAGTCGATCGTGCCGATGGCCGGCGCGTGGCAATCGACCGGGCTTGGATTTTCGATCGGACCAACCGGTCGAATTGAAAAATTGTCCTTTTCTGGTTTCGGTTGCATTGGTCCAGTCACTCTCGCTGATGTACCGACCTGTGAATCCAGGCTACATGGGGATCTTACGGTGGACGTCGGCATCGTGAAGAATCAGCCCACGTTTAGCTTGGACACAATATTCGGGCTTCACCTCGAAGGCGATTTTGTGGCGGCTGACCGCGTCGAAGGGCTGTTTACTTATACCGCAGACAATGGCTGCTGTACGTCATCCGGACAATGGGCGGGAGTGCACGAATCGCTTTACGAAACGGCACCACCGATTCCATGCCACAGCGAGATCACCGGAGATGAGGTTCTGGAGTTTGGCCAGGCCGACGCCAACGAGCCGTTTACGCCACTGCTGCCAAACGGTACCCTCACCGCAGTAACAGGTTTCCAGGGAGCGATCATGGTCGTTGGAGCGATCCGTCTTGCTGGGATCAGCCTGGGCGGTCTGAACGTCACTTTGGATGTATCTATTAACGAAGGACAAGTCGTCTCTAAATTAACATCAAGTGCTCCCAAATTTAAGAGTCAGGAAGATGGGTCGTCCATCTGGAGTGGTCTTTATCTTATCCTTGAAGACAACGACGGAAACCTGCTGCACCCGACCGACCCGGCGCAGGTGGACCTTATTCGTAATCGACCCGCAGTCGTCATCGCACGTGTGGAGAATCCATGTGGATTTTCGAAACAGGTGGTGTTGAACCTGAACGCCTACTATTGAAGCCTGCGGGCAGGCGGTTATTTTCGTTGGATAACAGCGGTAGTTGATAAGTTAAGACAAACCCTTGCATTGGTCGTTCGTTTGTACCCGTTCACCGGATCGGGTGTGACTTCAATCAATTGAGCGACGCACATCAACCCTGTCGGACAAGTCGCGTCGTTACAACATGGCTCAACACAAACGTTGAGATTTTTCTCGCAGTAATTGCTTGCGCAGTCGGTATTTTGCTGACAAGCGGCACCTGCCTGCAAATTGTTCTGCCCCGATGTTTCACGGAGACACATCGGAGTGGTTTCGGTCAGCAAGTAAGAACATTTGCCGTTAAAACACAATGCGGATTGGCATTGGGAGTTGAGTGCACACGACGGAGCATTTGCAGCAGTGACAACAAGATTCGCAAATATCTGGTCACCCAAAACCGAACAATAGAATCCATTGGGGCAGTCGGACTCTGTACAACAACCGGATGCGCATTGTTTGGTTGTTTGACTGCAAAACCCGCGATCGCAAGACGAGTCCAGCGAACACGGCTGTCCCAATTTTATGGTACCAAGCCACGGACCATCCGGCGGCCAACAATATCCATTAATCGTTGTTGTCTGGCGGAGCAGTCGACAGAAAGTGCCGTTTACGGGACAGTAATCATCGCTTAAACACACATCGACACAGTAACTGTTTATACAACTTGTTCCGGTACATAACTTACTGCAATTCAGGCCGCGGCATTCCGCCGAAGTGGTACACAACTCCCCAGCGGCACCGACTCCCGGTGGTGTGGGTGCAACGGCACACCCATTGATGTTTGCGGACGCCTGCATCTGTAACGTGCAGACCTGATTCTCTCCACAGCCATCTCCGACCGGCCCTGATTCGCTTGTGTTACAAAACGACGTACACTGCCAATTACCCGAGCATTGGCCCACGCCATCCAACGTGCACACACATACAAGGTCCTGCATACAAACATCGTTGTCGTCAAGTGGCGTGGCGTTCTTGTTGAAGTTACACGGATCGGACACATCACAACTTGCTCGTGTTGTTTTGTTGCAGTCGTTGTCCTTTCCGTCACAGAGTTCGGGAGCCCCAGGATAAACCGTGGGATCATTCGGCATACAATCTCCTTGACAAACGTTGTGACCGTCTCCGTCAGGATCGGCGGTATCACAATTGTTGCAAGGTTCATCGACATATCCGTTGCAATTGTCATCGACACCATTGCCTGTTCCCGATGGACCACAAACGTCAGGGGCTCCGGGTGACACGGTGTTTACGTTGTCGTTACAATCCACAAGCTGAGGTTCCATCGCACAAGGAGTGTATCCGTCGTTGTCCTTATCAAACCCTTCATCCACCAAACCATCGCAATCATCGTCGATTCCGTTACACTTTTCGGCAACACCCGGGAACACACCTCCATTTGTGTCGTCGCAGTCATCACAGGCGGCAAACCCGTCCGCGTCGTTGTCGTTGGGGTCGGTGCAGCATAACGGCGCCACCTGCACACATGCCGGGTCAACAAAAACACATCCGCAGTCACAATCGCAGCTACAAACGTGGCTACAACCCGTAGTCGGATGACAGCTATCCACGGTGCATGGATTTTGGTCATTACAGTCCAGGGGGAACCCGCCAGTACATACGCCAAAGGCACATTGATCGCCGACGGAGCATGTGTTGTTGTCGTCGCAGGGCGCAACATTAAGTGACGTCGTACACCCCGTCGGTGGGATACAAACGTCATCGGTACACGGATTGGCGTCGTCGCAGATTTTTGGCACCGTTCCTTGGCACTGGGCCGCATCGCACAGATCGACGGTCGTACAATCGTTGTTGTCATCACACGGAGCGGCGTTGTCAAAAAAAACGCAGCCGACTAAAGGATTACAACTGTCATCGGTGCAAGGGTTTCCATCGTCACAACCTGGCGGAGACGGACCCGACGCACACCCAGACAAAGCAACGTCGGTGTTGGGGCCACCCGGAGTGCCAAAGTGCCCGATGCCATACACTTTTGTGGACACTTGCCATACGGCAGGGTCGTTGTTGTTCGATTGTAACGTTGTGATGGCCACGGACGCGCCGGTGGAATCGGCATAGGGTCCCAGCCCATAATCAATTCTATCGATTTCGATCCCTTGCGGATTCACTAATTTAACAAAACCAGCGCTTAACTGAAACGGCGCAAATGCATAGCTGGATTTGACGCCACCATTTTGACCGAAGTTGGTGGAACTGGACAATACGAGGTAACCACGGGGAGGCACAAATATCGCCCCTCCCGCATCAATGATGTGAATGTTTGTATTTCCGTCCTGGAGTTGCCAACCCTGAATATTCTGAGCCGTTGCACTACCGTTGTATATTTCCAACCACTGCCCGATTCCGGCCGGAACGTATAGTGGTTTGATCATCCACTCGCTAAAAAACAACCCAGGCGGTGAAACCGTTGGTATACAAACTTCAGTGCCGTCGCACACGTTGTTGTTTCCGCAGCTTATATTCATTTCAGACACATCTAAATTATCAATCACTCCATCGCAGTCGTCATCCAAACCGTTACAATATTCCTGCGCTCCCAAATGAACCTGGGCATCCAGCGGCGCGCAATCAGAAACATCAAAGTCGCCGTCGCCGTCAATATCGGTTTCACACGCATCTACACATTGATTGCCGTTGGTATCCAGGGCCAGGTCCAAGTTGGATTTAAGCGCAAACCCAACTGCGATCAATGTATCGGCAACATTGATGATTCCATCGCAACTATGATCGGCTAAAGCGGCAGGCGATCCGAGTGCTTTGACACACCCGGGCACGGAACCGGTCTGTCCATCAAGAGACCACAGATTCATCAAGATATTGCACTGAACATCACTGACGGAAGCATTGCCGTCCCCTGTGATATCTCCAGGCGGGTCAAGACAGGCCGCATAGGCTGTCGGTAAGGTGAAATGCCCATAAACAAGGGCAACGACAATTGGCAACAACCTGTGTTTGAAGTTCACGGCAGCCTCCCGGGGTAAGTGGTTTAGCCATCATATCCGGAAGCGTGCCACGAAACACTATTTCAAACTCTTGGGGGTAACCAACTCGAGTTTCACACCGACTTGCTGAAAAGCGGATGCGGACCGGCACTCGGAGCCTCACGCTTATGAGAAACCCGGATCAAAAACAGCGGTGACGCAAACGAACAACGCCCACTGGTCAATAACAATGCCGATTTGATTCGAACGAGCGGGAAACGTGGCAACTACAAAGCCACGTCCGCAAACAATGTCACCAATTGACCGAATCCCGCAGCAAGGCCAAGAACCGCGCCTGCAAGGATCAACTTCCATTCGTCTTGCTTAAACGCGGGGCGAAGAACATCTTCGAACGCCTCCGGCTCCATTTTTGCCATACGTTCCAAGATGCGGTCACGCACTTCTCCGGAGCGGTCGGCAAATTCGGCGATGATCCCGGTTTCGCTGAACAGTTCGGCTTCGATTTCTGCCAACACACCTTTTTCGATTTCTTCCAGGTTCAATGCGGACAAAAACATGCTCGCCATCGGATGTTTTTGGTAACTTTGAATCAATTCGCGGGACCGTGTGTGTACAAATTCAAGTAACTTAGCACGAGCGACCGGTTTGCGGAACTCGGCGAAAAGATTGTCGCGGTTGATCACTTCGCCGGTCACTACCCGAGCAAATTCCACCGATATTTCCGCCTGACGGCGGTGAAATAGGCCCTGTACGGTCCACGGACCAACACGTAACGGGATTTTCGGCTCAAAAATCATCTTTAACGCAACCCAATTGGTGGCGTACCCGACAAAAAAACCAAATGCCGGCAACATCCACCACGCCGGATAAATGAGCCAGACCACAAGCTGGGCGATGCCAAACAACACTCCGAAATAAAAACCCGAACGCTCAATAAACCGAAATTCCGGCGCGCCAATGGTCTGAAAAAGACGATTCATCAACGTTTTGTCCCGTTCGACCGCCGCAAGCAACAATCCTCGCATGTCCAGAATGTCATCGATATGGTCCTGGGCGTCTTTTAGGACCATCCGAGACACCGTCATGACATCAGCATGTGCTTTTTCGATCACCTGGGCCTGAACGTCGTTTGCAAGGTTGTTCCAAACGGCGGACAGATGTTGCTGGGCCAACCGCTGCACCATTTGCGCAGTAACCGACCGAAATTGCGCTGAAAACTGGTCAACAAACCGATCGGTGTTCATGGAACGAAAAACTTCTTTGATGTCCAACAACCGAAAAGTAACAATGTGCAGCGCGGTTTTGGCAAGGCGGCGAGCGTTGGCGGGAATGATGCCCTGCCAACCGAGATAGGGCCGAAACCCAACAAATTCAATTGGTTGAAACATCATTTTGACCGCAACAACATTCGTAAACCACCCCACGATCCCACTAATCAGTGGAATCAGAAAGTTTTGCGGTGCTTCGATGAGATTCTGCCACATACAGCGTGCACCCGGCCCGTGATGCGAACAAATGAGGAGGATCTAAAGCGACATGGCGCGACGGGCTTCCGCTTCGGCGTTTTTGCCCTCGGCTTCGCCAATAGCCTGGAAATAAAGATGAATAATCAACGAAGCAAACAACGGAGCACCCACGGCTGTCAATACGGCGCTAAAGATGCCCCCAAACAACGACCCAATGAACGGAATGAACCCGAAGACGATACCAACGACGGTGCTCAAAACGGCCAATCCCACGCCCAATAACAAGAAAACCAAGACGTAGCGCAAACCGTCATGAACGAACAGTTGTACGCTGCGA
Source organism: Myxococcales bacterium (assembly GCA_013360285.1). GTDB lineage: Bacteria > Myxococcota_A > UBA9042 > JABWCM01 > JABWCM01 > JABWCM01. The sequence continues at coordinate 12,384 of JABWCM010000109.1, read as the reverse complement.
AGGTTCATGCCGACCATACGACGCCCTTCGAGAAAGTATACGACCGTGCTGAACATTCCCAATGCTATGCCGGGAATAATTAGTAAGATAAACCCTACCAAAACCACGAGACCCGACACGAACATGTTGACCCAAAGGTTGACCGGCTGGGCCATCACGGACTTCCACGCATCCATGGGGCTTATCGGTTTGCCCAACCGAACACGCAGCATGAACAACATAGCCGCAGCGAACGCAAGCGGCATCAAGAGGCTTTGTACAAGGCTCACCAGGGAATAGACAAACGCCAAAGCCGGAATAAGACTCAAAAAGAGCCACCCCAACACTGCAACAGGAATCGTTAAAATCCCAACCACCATTGCCGCGGGAATCACGTGTGGCTGCAACACATTCCAGGCTTCCTTAATGGTCCCGACCAGACCTTCGGTTGTATCGGCTTTTTTCTGCCCTTTGGAACTCCAGACTTCACTTAGCTGAGTTAACCCCGCCTTGATGGCATCGCCGAATCGATTGAAGCCTTCCTGATCTTTTCGCGCAGGATCTTCGGCCGCCCAGGTCGCAGTGGCGCCAGTCGAAACAAACATGTTTTTGAGTTCACCGGTCGACGGAACCTGTACCGACCCACCCCCTTTTTTGGGGGATTCTTTCGGTTTCGCGCCGGAAGTACGTTGCGAACCCTGCGCCAATTCGGCTTGGTGTGCTGCATTTGGACCCGTGGAGTGAGCGGCTTGATGAGATTTCGCCGCCGCTGGGGCCACGCTGCGGTCCGGCAGAGGACCCGGTGGAGGTGTGGGTTCATCGTCCCTGTCCTCAAGCGCGTTCCATGGCGGTCGCATGTCTATGACGGTTTTGGCGTCTGCCGAGTCCGGCTCGATCGCACGAACCTCCAACTCGCTTTTGCCGAGTAGTAGAACATCTCCAATGATCAATTCCACCGGAGTTGTCACTCGATTTCCATGCAAAAAGGACCCGTTACTGGAACCTCGGTCAATAAACGTGAGAATTCCATCGGAATACGCCAACTCTCCATGGCGACTTGACACGTGCGGGTCGTCCAACACAATGTCACCGGTCGACCGACCAATCAGAACCCTTGGGCTATTGAATCGTCGCGACGCCGACTTCCCGTCCGGCGTTCGGATAAGCAGTTCATACGATCCCATCTATGTCTCCACCGCTTCTGTATGTTCGAAAATAAGCCAACGAGAGGGTCAGCTAAATCAAGCTTTTCGGAGCGTCAGTACCCACTTGCCATACCAATAAATCCCGATTGCGGACACAATGCCGATAATTCCCATGATGTACCACACCATTCCGACGTTATGAGCCGCATACAGTTGATTCGTCAACGTCTCCGCGGAAACCCCTGTTGCTTCTACGAGTTTTGAGAAAACTTCACCACCGGGAATTTCTTTGACTTGGGCATCTGTCCATCCCATTTCCTTCAACGCATTCATGGAAAAACGTTCTTTTGACGCATAGATATCGTACAGCTTGGGGCCCAACCATCCTTCAAGCGTCCAACCAATCGCCAACGGTATTTGTGAAAACCCGAGATACATCGCCTTTTTGTCGGCAGGCGCAAAATTACCGATGTATTCGGAGAATTTTGGACTGGAAAGCATTTCGCCGACGCTGAACAACAAAATGGCAAAAATCGACAGCCAACCCCAATGGGAGTAACCGGACAAAAACAGAGCGGCCGTGGCAAGCAGGGTACCCAAAGTCATGCTGGTCGTTGCGCGCATTTTACCGCTCCACGCAGCGAACAGGAAACACGTGGTCATAATGAGGCCAGAATTTAGGTTAAGCATCCCTTCCGGTAATATTTGTGTACCGTCGTCGCTCATCACCACAAAGAACTTGATGAGTTCGCTGTCGGTTCCATCTGTTCCAAACAGGGCCGACACGATTGGACGAGTGTCGACCCACTCTTGAATGTGAACCGGCAGTACATCGAATAAGGCGTTGAACATAAACCAGAATCCGGAGAAAATGAGCAGATAAACCCAAACATGTGGTTTGCTTAGTTCGCGCAAAGAATCTTCAACGAGGTTACGGTCCTTAATCGCACCCGATTTTACAAGACGCGCGTGTTCAAGCCTTTCCGCCTTACCCGGCTCATTGTAAGTGAGCAGCAGCAAGAAATTGACTGAAATAATCGCGGCGCAGGCCAAAAAGACGTTAGTCCATGCCATTTTTCGCATTAATCCAGCCACAAGTGGCCCAATAAACCCGCCAATATTCACCGTTTGGTAAAAGATGCCCCAGGCCATGGAGCTGTTCTGGCGATTGGTAGCCTTGACGAGTGTGCCTTGAATCCCGGGTTTAAATATGGCGGTACCTAGAGCCAACAACATGGCTCCAATAAAAAAGCCGCCGAATGTGGGCATGGCCGCCATTGCAAGATAACCGGATATTTTGATAATTGTAGACACGAAAATAGTAATTTTATAGCCGTATCGATCCGACAAACCACCAGTAAAAATGGGGAACACTGACTGAACAAGCGCCCACGACATCAAAATTGTGCCAAACTCCGACATCGAAATGCCGAGTCCGCCCTTGGATACCGGGTCAACGGCGTATAATGACGCGACCGCCTTCACACCGTAGTAGGCCAGGCGTTCGACCATCTCCATTCCGCCTACGACCCAGAACACATAGCCCAGACTTGCAATGGACGCGACAAGCCCGAGTTGTTTGATGTCGTGAAGGCCGCTGACATCGGACCCTGGGCTTCCTGAGCCCTGATCCGGCGGCTTTTGCTGGCTGCTCATAGGCAAATTCCTCTTGTGATTGGCTGGTTCAAATTGATCGACTAACCGGATACCGGTAAACCGAAATCTGGTCAGCACAAAAAAACGAGACACAGTACCGAACAGTCGGTGTGTTCGGCAACAGTGTGCGGGTTTTGCGGCGCATGTTTGTTCGACTGGTTCAAAACCGGCTCGCGCGTAGGCCCAATAACGGCACAAATGTTCACAACAAACGTCGAACCTTGTCGACACTTGCCCATATCTTTTCCCGAGTTGCAAGGTGTTCAAGTAGGCGGCGGAACACCAACATCCGACCAAAGTCGACTTGCATCCTGTCGCGGTAAACTGCACAATCGGCGCGCCTCGTGTCGGAAACAGACCATCAATTCATCAAGGAGCAGACAACATGGCCAATAAACAAAACTCCGTTTCGGAGCTATTTCTGCATCGCATCACATCGACGCCTGACAATGTTGGCATTATCGGGCGGCGGAACAACCAATGGTATGAATTGACCTGGAAACAAATTGGCGAACGTGTGAAGAAGATCGCGTGCGGGCTTCGCAGCCTAGGACTTGAAAAGGGCGCACGTTGTTCGATCTTGTCCGGAACCCGCCCGGAGTGGGTCATTGTCGACATGGCCATTCTGACAGCGACGGGTGCCACAACAACGATATATCCTTCGAATACGCCACCCGAATGTTCCTATATTATCAACGACTCCGGCTCAGTGTTCTGCTTTGCTGAAAATGACACCCAGCTCAAAAAGTTGATCGAAGAACGTCCCAATATGCCTGGTCTGAAAAAAGTCATTGTGATCGACGGGACAGGCTCCGCAGACGGCTGGGTGATTTCACTTAACGATTTGGAGACCAAAGGAATCCAGTGGGACAAGGACAACCCGGGATTGTATGAAAAAGACGCAAAGGCCGTGGGTCCTGATGATCTTGCGACCTTGATTTATACTTCGGGAACCACCGGCAACCCAAAGGGAGTGATGCTGACCCATTCAAACTGGGTTTATGAGGGCGAAGCGCTTGGTGAAATGGGGATCATGTCCCCACAAGACAAACAATACCTGTTTTTGCCTCTGGCCCACTCCTTTGCAAAGGTGATGGAGCTTGCGTTTATAGCGCTTGGCGTCCCCACAGTTATCGATGGCGACGTCGACACGTTGGTAGACAACCTCATGACAACCAAACCCACGGTCATGGGCGCCGTACCACGGATTTTTGAGAAGGTATACAACAAGGTAGTAACCGGTGCCAGAGAGGGTGGGGGAGTGAAATTCGCCATCTTTCAATGGTCGCTCGGCGTGGGTCGTCAGGTTTCCGCGCTGCGGCAGAAAGGTCAGGAACCCACCGGTTTGTTGTTGATGAAAAACAACATCGCACACAAACTGGTGTTTTCGAAGCTTCAGGCCAAATTCGGCGGGCAAATCAAGTACTTCATTTCCGGCGGAGCCCCTCTGTCGAGAGAAATTGCAGAATTTTTTCACGCCGCAGGCATCCTCGTGTTGGAAGGGTATGGTCTCACCGAAACGTCGGCAGCTAGTTACGTAAATCGCCCGAACCAATTTCGTTTTGGCACAGTGGGCCTTCCCGTCCCTGGGACGGAAGTGAGAATCGCCGCAGACGGAGAAATCCTACTAAAAGGCAAGGGCGTAATGCGGGGTTACTACAATCTTCCGGCTGCCACCGCAGAAGCGCTGGAGCCGGACGGCTGGTTCCACACCGGCGACATCGGTGAGGTCGACAAAGACGGGTTTCTGCGCATTACCGACCGTAAAAAGGACATTATTGTCACTGCCGGCGGAAAAAACATTGCCCCTCAGAACATTGAAAACACGCTAAAAACACGGAGCACCTATATTTCGCAGGTGGTGATTCACGGGGACAAACGAAACTTCTGTGTTGCACTGGTTACAATCAACGAGGAAACAACGGGAAAGTGGGCGAAAGACCACGGAATTTCCTATTCGGGTTATGCCGACCTTGCATCGAAACCACAGGTCAAAGATCTGATCTGGAAAACTTTTGAGGAAGTGAACAAAGAGCTGGCATCGTACGAAACCATCAAAAAAATTCACTTATTGGATCACGATTTGACGATTGAGACAGGCGAATTGACCCCGACGATGAAAGTGAAACGTCGGGTCGTCGAAAAGCGATATCAATCCGTTCTCGACGCATTTTATGGTGAAACGCTCGCTAAGCTTTAGTTGACGCGAACCCCGGATTTCTCCCGAGTTAGGCGCTATGAGCGTTTTCTGAGTCTGTGAAAAAATAGCTGAACGAACTTGGACGGATGCTTTTGGCCCCAATGCCCACAAAAAAGCCTGCGCCATATTCCCGATATGACTCGGTTTTTCTCCGGGCATCAGGACCAAAATCCCCGCGTCCAAGCCCGTCCCCGTGTTTTTTCACAGCCTCTCTGCGAGCATCTTCAGGCACGGTAGATGTTTTTTGTTCTCAACGCGGTGCACCGCGCCCGCAGGCAAAAAACGTTCGCCACGCACACGTCTGCCGGCGCCTTAACGCTTATGGCGCAACGAAACGACCAGGTCCCAGCAACGCGATGGTGGTAATTTAATGGAGGCACATACGACGGCGACGAGCAGTACGAATCGCATGATGCTATTCGTAATTTTGGGTAGTTGCGCTCTTAGTTACGGATGCCGAAAAGAATCGCCTCCTCCACGGCCAATCGTTGTCCCACAATCCGCTGGAGGAGGTGCGGTGGTTCTATCCCCACCCACCGTATCTTCGTCCATACCAACCACAACGTCACCAACGCCGGCCAGCGCCGTCTTTAGAGGTACTGTCGTACCGCCAAATCAAAAGGCTCCAGCAGACAACGTCTTTGTGTTTGTTGAGGCTGGGCCAGAGTTCCTTGATCCCAACAAGATTAGCGAGTCAAGCGGCAATCAGATCGCGATGAACCTGTTTGAGCCGCTGTTAAATTACGCACGAGGAAACGGACCACCCGTTCCTGGCGTTGCTGCGAAATACGAAGTGTCACCAGACGGACTCACGTATACCTTTCACCTGCGTAAAAACGCATTGTGGTCCAACGGTCGAACCGTCACTGCCCAAGATTTTGTGTACTCATGGGAGCGAGGCCTCAGGCCGGCAACCGCAAGCCGAAACGCGCAACTGCTGTGGTACATTCGTGGCGCCAAAGCCTACAACCAAGGCCAATCCACGGACTTTTCCACAGTCGGCGTTGTCGCCCAGGACGACTTTACGTTGACGGTCGAACTTGAAACACCGACACCGTTTTTTCCCCATCTGGTCTGTTACATCGCCTATGCGCCTGTTCCGCGAGAAACGATAGAGATATACAACGAAAACTGGACACGACCAGAAAATATGGTGGTTAACGGTCCATTTCAACTGACTGAGTGGGCGTTTCGAGATCGGATTGTAATGAAGAAAAATGATCGTTACTGGGACGCGGAAAATGTACGGCTGGCCGGCGCGGTTGCACTACACACCGAAAACGAAAACACCGCGTTTCAGCTATACGAAAGTGGGACCGTGCACTGGACGCCCGCAGTAGTGCCGGCAGAAAAAATCCCGATCCTGATGCGCGACGGCCGAGCAGACTTCCATATCGACCCACTCATGTGTGTGTCGTATTATTTGTTGCGGATGGATCAATCCCCGTTTGATAACCCGGCTGTGCGCCGCGCTTTCAATATGGCAATCGACAAAAAACGGATTGTCGACCACGTTCTCCGGTCGGGTCAGTCCCCGGCCAGAAACCTGGTTCCGCCGATGTTTGAACCCATTTCTGGTTATGTACCGGCTCAAGGTGACGATTACGACCCGGAACGCGCACGAAAGTTGCTCGCGGAAGCCGGATATCCTAACGGCACCGGGCTCCCGGCCATCGAAATGGTTTTCAATACCTTTGAAGGCAACCGCCTTATCGGCGAGTTGGTGCAGCGCAACCTAAAAGAGACCTTAGGCATTGAAATTACGTTAATCAACATGGAGTGGAAGAGTCTTTTACAGACACTGCAACGTGGCGACTTTCATTTTGGTCGTGGTGGTTGGTGTGCCGATTATCCGGACCCGATGACATTTCTCGAAGTGTTCGATTCTCGAGGAGAAAGCAACTACGCGGGATATAAGAGCGCCGAGTACGACGCACTTTTGGCACAAATTCGTAAAACTGCACATGTCACGGCACGAAACGACCTGATACAAAAGGCGGAGAAGTTGCTCAATCATGACGTTCCGATGGTCCCTTTCTACTTTTACACGCGGTCATATTTGCTCAAATCGTTCGTGCGGGGGTTTGAGCCGCAGTATCAAGACCATCATCTGCTAAAATACATCTACTTCGAGTAGAAACGAGGCTCGTTTGGGTAGATTCGTTGTGAGACGACTGCTAAGCGCGGTCCTCGTAATCTGGGTCATCGTAACGTTGAGCTTTTTCCTGATGCGAGCCGCACCGGGAGGGCCTTTTGACGCTGATCGACGGCTGCATCCCACTGTCGAAGCCAACCTGTGGGTCACTTACGGCATGGCCGACATGATTCGGTCACACAAAGCTGGCCGTGTAACCGACGTGTTGATTCAAAAAGGGGACACGGTGTCATCACATCAGCCGATCTTGCGCCTAGACGACGGCACTACCATATCTTCACCTCGGTCTGGCGAATGCCTAAGCATACTTGTAACAACTCAAGATCTGGTGAAGCCGGATCAGAACGTCGCCGCCCTCAAGACCCCGTTGGTACAACAGTATCTAACTGCGATGGCCAGCTATCTTTCCTTAGATTTCGGGGTAACATTTTCAAGCGAAGGTCAAAGAACCGTCTTTGAAACGATTGCCCAAACAGCGCCAATTTCCATGGAACTCGGAATCTATGCCATGCTGATAGCTTTGTTTTTGGGCATTCCTACGGGGTTGGTCGCGGGCCTACGCCCCAATAGTTGGGTGGACTACACGTCCATGTCGATGGCAATGACTGGGGTCAGCTTGTCGGAAATCGTGTTGGGCCCGATGTTGATTCTCGTGTTTGCCGTGCACCTTGGATGGTTCGAATTATCGGGCTGGGCTACACCATCAGCAAAAATTCTGCCGGCGCTAACTTTGGGTCTCATTTACGCGGCCTATTTCGCAAGATTGACACGCGGCGGAATGCTTGATGTGATCCGTCAAGATTACATCCGCACCGCTCGGGCGAAGGGGCTACCTGAAAGTACCATCGTGGTACGGCATGCGTTGCGAGGAGCCATTTTACCCAGCGTGACTTTTCTCGGGCCGGCACTGGCAGGTACCCTGACAGGCTCGGTAGTAGTGGAACGTATCTACAATATACCCGGAGTGAGCGAGTTCTTTGTCAGTGGTGCGTTGAATCGTGATTATCCGCTTGTGATGGGGGTCGTCGTGTTGTATTCCGGTTTACTCGTCGTGATGAACTTGCTCGTCGACATTGGATACGCGTTTTTGGATCCGCGGGTAAAGTATGACTGAAGGTCAGGATTATCCCCGCGGACCATGGCGGGATGCAATGCGTCGGCTACGAAAAAACCGGCTGGCGATGGCGGGATTCGTCGTTGTGAGCCTCATGGCGGTGATTGGATACAGCGCTCCGCTGATTTCTCGCTATGTCACTCAGTTTTCGCTCGACGAACAACATACGAACCTTGCGTTTGCCGAACCAGGATCACGCGACATTTCGCTTGATTATCCGAGCTACGATGGCGACAGTCGGTGGTTTGATTTTGTCGATTTGGATCGTTCTGGACAAATTGAGTGCACCCTTGTTCCTCTCGACACCTTTGTTGTTCCGTCGCTTCTCCCACTTCGTGCCTTTTCAACTTTTGGCAACCGTTCTTATCCGACGCTTTACGAATTCTCGTTGGAAATCGTCCGCCAGGACACGCGTAGACTAGCCGTACCCATTGAAGAAATCGTGGCGGCGCAACTGGGCGAATATGAATGCCCCGAAATCGATCAACTGACATCTGCCTTCCGATTTTTTGACTTCTTATTTTCGACCTATGACCTTGTTCCGGGCGATGCACCGGTAACCGTTGACTCTCGGCTTCAAAAAAGACCCGACGACTTTGTATCTTACTACGAATACCCGCAAACTGACGCTGAATTGGAGCCACGATTTCAGCGCCTGGGCCTGGCCGGCCCTACGGTTTTCCGAGCCCTTGACCATAATGGAGACGGATATTTAACCCGCGACGAAGTAATCGAAGGAACGCGTTATTTACGGCTGGATAAAGACGACCTGCTGCACCGCTTCGACCACAATGGCGATCTCATTATCGACCGGAATGAGTTTCCGGGCGCACCGGTGCTGAACTCCTTTTGGCTCGGCACCGACGGAAAAGGACGGGATTTGCTAACCCGAATGGTCTACGGTGCGCGAATTTCCATTACAATCGGGATATTGGCAACGCTTGTCAGCTTCTTTATCGGTGTCACCTACGGATCGATCGCCGGTTATTTTGGAGGACGTATTGATAATATAATGATGCGGGTTGTGGACATATTATATGGTCTACCGTTCATGTTTGTTGTGATTCTTCTGATTGTATTTGTTGGGCGAAGCACCATCAATTTGTTCATTGCGCTTGGCGCGGTCCAATGGTTAACGATGAGCCGAGTTGTGCGTGGGCAGGTTGTAAGTCTGCGCCATCGAGAATTTGTGGAAGCCGCGGAAGCCATGGGAGTCCGACGGTTTGTGATCATATTTCGACACCTGCTGCGAAACACCGTGGGGCCGGTCATAGTCTACTCGACACTGATGGTACCGGCGGTTATCAAAGAGGAGGCATTTTTGAGCTTCCTGGGACTGGGAGTTCAACCTCCTGATCCAAGCTGGGGTAATTTAATCAGCGAAGGAGCACAAAAAATAACCGACTATTACTGGCTAATCGTTTATCCCGGCACAGCGTTGGCACTGACATTGTTTTGTATGAATTTTCTAGGCGACGGACTGAGAGATGCGCTGGATCCTCAGACATCAAAGGAGTAATACCCGTGGATTCTGAGTCGCCCTTGCTATCGGTATCCAACCTCTCAGTTACGTTTGCATCGGACTACGGAAACGTGGTGGCGGTCGCCGGGTTGACGTTTGAGGTTTTTCCAGGGGAAGCACTTGGAATTGTTGGAGAAAGTGGAAGCGGAAAGTCGGTAACAAATCTGGCGATAACCGGATTGTTGCCGTGCCCACCGGGGCAAATTAAAGCCGACAGGATGTTTTTTGACGAAAAAGACCTACTACGGCTGGAAAACCGCGACCTGCGCGCTATTCGGGGTCGGGACATCGCCATGGTATTTCAGGATCCCATGACATCACTCAATCCCTTTTTGCGGGTGGAACGACAACTGACCGAAGTATTGGAACAACACCTGAACATGTCGCGCAAAGACGCGCTCAACGAGGCCATTGCAATGTTGGAACGGATTCGTATTCCCGACGCGGCTAAACGAATCCGAGCGTATCCGCACGAGCTTTCGGGCGGTATGCGCCAACGAGTCATGATCGCGATGGCCCTGCTGTGTAAACCCAAACTACTGATAGCCGACGAGCCCACAACCGCATTGGATGTCACGATTCAGGCACAGATCCTAGATTTGATGCAACAGTTACGACAGCAGACGGGTTCGGCGCTCATCCTGGTCACCCACGATCTAGGCGTCGTAGCGGGTGTGGCGGACCGGGTGTTGGTACTGTATGCCGGGTGCATGATGGAAACTGGCGCCGCCAGAGACCTACTGACCCGCCCCGGCCATCCGTACACACTTGCGCTCCTCCGATGTATACCGCGCCTCGACAGACCTAAGTCGGACACACTTTTAACTATTGAGGGTACACCTCCGGATCCCAATCATCGACCCACCGGATGTGTATTTCATCCACGCTGCCCACAAGCTGCCGACGTATGCCGCAAAATACCGCCACCCGGGATACAAGTCGAAAAGGGACACATCTCATACTGCCATTTCGCAAATGAGACACACCAAGGCTTGTTTGGAGGTAGTGCGTGACTGCGTTATCTCACGACCCGCTGATCAAGATACGTGACCTTACCAAAGTATTTCCGATCCGCCGTGGCGTACTATTCACAACAACCGTAGGCTCAGTACGAGCACTGGACGGCGTTGATTTAGAGATCTATTCCGGAGAAACACTTGGCCTTGTTGGTGAAAGCGGATGCGGAAAAAGTACGTGCGGCAGAGTCATTCTTCAACTGCAAAAACAAACGTCGGGGAGTGTAACTTACCGTGGTATTGAACTAATTCAGCAAAGCCGAAGTCAGTTGCGACAACTGCGTCGAGAACTGCAAATTATTTTTCAGGATCCTTACGCTTCCTTGAATCCACGGATGACCGTCGGCCAAATCATATCGGAGCCACTGACAACGCATGGCCTCGCTACCAGGTGGGACAAAAGGCAAAAAGTAACAACGCTGTTGGAACGAGTTGGACTACTGCCTCGCCATGCTGACCGGTATCCGCACGAGTTTTCCGGCGGGCAACGCCAACGGATCGGAATAGCGCGTGCACTGGCAGTCCAACCCAAATTTCTGGTGTGCGACGAGCCAATCAGCGCCCTGGACGTCTCTATTGCGGCACAAATCATCAATCTTCTCAGAGAATTACAGCGGGACCTGGGACTGACCTACCTATTTATCGCGCACGATCTCGCTGCCGTTCGCCAACTTTCGACACGAATTGCGGTGATGTACCTCGGACGAGTTGTCGAAGTCGGGCTGGCCGACGAAGTATGCTCACGTCCACGGCACCCCTACACGCGTGCGCTGCTTGCAGCCGTGCTGGATCTGGATCCAACCGTTGCCCGTACCAAGAAACATGTGTTATTACAGGGAGATGTGCCATCGCCTATGAATCCTCCGTCGGGGTGTTCGTTTCGCACACGATGCCCATGGGCGGTCGCTTCCTGTGCAATAACCCGCCCGAAACTACAGCACATCCCGAACGAAAATCGCTGGGTCGCGTGTGACCGCATCGATGCGGTCGATCCATCGTCCGAATCGAGGCTACTGATGTAGCAGGGGATCTTGTCTGTGATTTTGAATCGATGAGGGCGGACTTGTCACAAACGTGGGAAAAGTCCGAGTTAGTTGGGTTTGAATCCAAAAGGAGCAACTGGTGATCGAAAACGGTGCACAGCACAATGAACTCGGAAGGCGGTTTTCGCTCTTGTTGTTTGCTGTGTTTTTTTTGTCCGGGTTTGCAGCTCTGATTTATCAAGTCGTGTGGCAACGATCGTTGTTTGCCATTTATGGAATCAATATTGAGTCGGTGACAATCATTGTAACCGCATTCATGTTGGGGCTAGGGTTGGGAAGCCTTGTCGGCGGTTTTGTCTCCCAATCACCCAAAGTTCCAACGCTGCTGCTCTTTTCGTTGGTGGAGTTCGGAATCGGTATATTCGGATTTTTCTCGTTGGGGCTTTTCCACTACGTAGGTGGATTGACGCTCAGTTTAGATCCGATATGGACTGGTTTGGTTACGTTTATGTTGTTGTTGGTCCCGACCCTGTTCATGGGAAGCACCTTGCCGCTTCTTGTAGCGCACCTTGTCCGGTCTTCCGGCAACGTCGGGCGTTCATGTTCAGCGGCCG
>JABWCM010000375.1 GCA_013360285.1 Myxococcales bacterium | reverse complement strand
GCGAGCCTATGGCCGTAGCGAGCCTGTTTTGCCGACCAAGGCCCACCGCAGGCGTGCCAAGCGGCACGTCGAGGATGGGCCGACCGAGACAAAACAGGCTTAGTAGGCTATAGGCTCGCGCAGCAGGATTAAATATTTAAACAGCCTCTCAGGTTTTTGGAGTGCGATCCGGCGCAAATCCGGCTGGCCAAAAATTCCCCTGAAAAACACCACACACATAGGACCAGGACATCTCGCCCGACCCAGCATCCCGCCAAGTAGATATTTGTTCAGGTCAAGCCCCACGAAAATACCCCTGAAGGCCACCCATCGCCGCCCAAACGGAGACAACGCGGTTCGTCGATTGAACACAGATACAGCATCGCCGCAGTTCTTTGTCCCTCCAGGCCAGCCCGGTTACGGGCGTCGCAAAATCGCTTTGAAGAGGTTCCCATCGCGGTCATCTACAAAATCAATCGCCGGGTGCGCGGCCAACGCGCGCAGAATCCCGGAACCATAACCTCGATACGGCAATAGGTGATTGGCGAAGGATGCCAGCATCGGATTGCGGGTGACCGAGTTTCCCGTTTTGATGTTCTCTACGGTCAAGTTGTTTGGAAGGTGTCCTGGACTGATGATTTCCACGCGGTCGTCCAGAATGAACGCTCGAATCGGCGCCGAGACAAAATAGTCTCGGTGCACCAGCGCATTTGCGACGACTTCCTCCAATGCGATGCGGGGAATTTCCGGAGTGCCTATGCTATTGACCGTTTGATCCCCCTGAACGTGCCGCAGGTTGATCAGAATAAAGCCCATCGTCTGCTGAAATAGTTCCGCCAACTTGCCCTTGATGTCGCGGCTATCGGTGTAGGTTTCGGTCGCCACACTCGTTCCAGGAAAACATCCGGCTTTGACAATGAACGCGGGCAAACGAACCGCCGGATCCCGCGCAAACAACAGGGCTCCGGATAGGTTCAAAAGACCGTCGCGCCCCAATTCATGTTTTGAATAAGTTGTCCCAATGGCAAGGACTGCGCATCAAGGGACCGGCCATAACGGTTCTGGAAAAAATCGCGAAAATAATCCATGTCCAAGTCCGCAAACGTCAGGCCGTTTGCCGGTGATTCATCCGCATGCAACAAGCCCGACGATTGAAATAGACGCTGAATTTCTTCTCTGGATGTCGCCTTGCGTTTATCCGCCGCGCTCTTGACCCAGAACGAGCCCGCGCTGTCCTGATACTGCCTATTGATCCCCGCAGGAACGTGGACAACCAACACAATGCCATCATCGGTCCACACATTTTGTGTCGTAGGATGGATCGCGGGCCGCACATTTTGACTGGCAACGTTGGAGACCAGTTGGTTCAGACGGCGAATATCTTCCAATGTAAGCCCAGAAATCGTCCCATCATCGGCCACGCCCACCAATATCTTCCCCCCGCTTCCGTTGCTAAACGCCACCATTTCGGCGGCCAGCGACTCGGGATTGGTGATGTTTTTCTTGAATTGGTGCTGGCTGTCTTTCCCACGGGCAACCATGGTCATTAATTCTGGGATTTCCATGCCTGGTAGATCTCCTTGTGCCGGTTGAACGCTTCACGTCCCCCTTCCATGATGTTCACGATTTCGGTTTGTTGCCGAGCGTCATCGACACCGCCGCTTTGGACCGAGAAGCGGTCGTCCATGAACGAGCACACGTGTACCTGCTCCGCGTCCCCCAACATGGGAATATTCGGATTGTGGGTCGCGAAAACAAACTGCGTACGTGGTTTCATCTGACGTACCAACGCGATCACGTCCTCGTAAATCGTCTGGTTGTCGAGGTCGTCCTGAAAACCGAGTGGCCGATGACGAAACATCGCTTCCCGCCCCAAATCCCCGAGCCGTTCGCCGTTCAGTTCATGCCTAAGTCCACTTCGAATTTGTTGTGGTTGGTGATGACCCCGATTCCAACCCCCGCTTTCGCCAAAGCGTCGACATACCGACCCGTAAATTCGTTCTCGTTATCCGTGAACCGAAACTCCTTGTCCGCGCGGGTATGGAGATGAAAATCCGCACGCAGCCACGTCGCTCCGCTTTGAAAAATGCCATCTGGGTCACGAGCCATGTACACCAACACCCGAAAAAACAGGAAAACCGGTAACCGCGCATCCCCCGACGTGGAGCGATACCAACTCGGACGGAGATGTTCCCGCCGAGCGCCGCCAACGGCACCCACATCCTTGCCCCGTCGGGTGATTTTGTCAACGCGCCCGCGAATTGCAACCGGCCTTGGTTTTTCGGCCGACGCGCATTAAGATCGTTTCCGATGAAGCACCGGCGTCCCGGCGCCGGCCCGAACCGGAGGACCTATGGGGCACGATGTTCATTTTCTGGAGCGGCTCGAACGGCTGGACAACAAACATCTCGAAGGGGCTTTTGCGCTGTATCGGGATGCCGAGTTTGTCCAAATGATCCTCAAGGAGGCCAAGATACCCGATGGCGCGGAGCGTGTCGCGTTGTCGCTGGACGATCCCATAGCCGGGCCGTTCGTCGTGGTGGCGCGGAATGGGCATTTCGTGACGTGCCTTGGGGAGGGTATGGAAGCGCGGGGTCTGCCGGTGGTGAAGCGGGGTCAATTGGATGCGATGTTGGCTCGCATGACGGTTTATCGGGACCGCATGGCGGTTTGGGATCAGCGGGTCGCTCGTTACGGGAGCGTCTCTCGGTTGTGGCGCCGCGTTTTCCATGCGGGCCACATGCTGAACCGTGAAGACTTCGTCGGGGCGGCCTCTACTTCGTCGATATTCCAGGCGGATTTATGGAAACTCATTGTCCGCTCGGCGGACAGTTGTAGGCAATCGCTTACGTTCCTATTACGCCCGGACGTCAGTCGGACGTTTCACAAACCCAGTGCTGTGATTGTCGACTTGATGCGGGATTTGTGGATCGATACGTGGCGGGCGGCGAACTGCTTGGTGTTGGCGACCGTCGACGGACAAATGCACCCGGACGTTGTCGAGGTGTTCACGCACAAGGATTGGACCGACGGATTGGTTGGGACCACTGGATTCCAATTCGGTTTGATGGCGCAAATGGTTCGCGGAGCTTGGGCGGCGGGGCGAATGGGCAAAGTGATGTTGCGGTCGCTCAAAGACCGATTCGCAAGTGCGGGCGAACTGTGGAATCACGCCGGATCGACGATGAGTTTGTTGGCGACAGCGATACGGTATCCAAAGATGGCCGCCGAAATCCAGAAAGTCTTGAACCGGACCAACCCGTTTCTGGAACGGACAAAAAGGCTCAGCGGCGGAAGCGAGGTGGCGCCGGATTTGGCTTCGGTCCTAGCCCCCATCCAAGTCGAGACGGTGAGATTGGGCATCAACAAATTGTTGCCGCTTTACAAAACACGACTCTGGAAAACCTATCCGTCGATTCAAACCCGGTTTGCCGACGCCGCCGAAATCCCAAGCGACGTGGCGATCGCTGAGTTTGCCAACAGTTACCACAATGTTTACCTGCGCCCCGAAAAATGGAACGTCGTGTTGCCCATGTGCGTGGGGCTCGTCGCCGGAAAGCCGGCAGAAGCCATGTATCTCGAAGAAGAATGGGTAAAGGAATTGGTCGCCCCCTGGGAACCTCATATGACGGTGAACTACTTGGTGGGCCCGCTGGATTATATCGAATATCACCATCGGACGCGCACGATAGCCAAGAGCGACAAAGTTCCTCGAAACGACCCCTGCACGTGCGGCAGCGGCAAGAAGTACAAAAAATGCCACGGGGCTAACGGGTGAGAAACGAACCGGGTTTTTCGACCCGGCCGCCGGTGGACGACGCCGACGTGACGGCCAATGAGGGGGGGGGCCGCCTCACGGCGCGCCCTGGCAGGGGCATTGGGCAGCGCAGGTCAACTTCGCCCGGATCGCGCAGCTTTCGAACCACCCGATGATGCAGCAGAAGGGGTCCTATTGGCATAGAGTTTGTGAAAAATCATTGGGAAAAGAGAATCTTCGACATTCGTTGACGCCATTCGTATTCGGGGAGACGATCCCGGCGCGCGGGAACAGCATTTTTCGTGACAAAAGACGATCCCGGACTTCGGGAATGGCTTCTCGGGGTGACGAGAGACGATCCGGGCGCTCC
>JABWCM010000108.1 GCA_013360285.1 Myxococcales bacterium | reverse complement strand
GGCTATTCCGAGACGAGCCGGAAATGTTGGCGGAATTCCCAGGCATCCGAAGCACGCCGAGCGGTTCAAGTCCCGCCAAACCGAAGACACAGGATGGTTAGGCGGGTGTGAAGTGAATTAAAACCGTCATTGAACGCCAGAACCCACACACCCAGGCCGCCCACGCCAGACCCAATAATCCAAACGACCACCACGTGAACCGAGCGGAGACGCGCCAAATGGAAGGCCAAGCCGTGAGCACAAAAAAGCAAATCGACTATTTGACGATCAAGGGATTTAAGTCGATCAAAAATCTGGATCGTTTCCGTCTTAACCAACTGAATGTTTTGATCGGTGCAAACGGAGCCGGAAAGAGCAACCTCGTGTCGTATTTTCGTATGTTGGGCGAGATGATGGATTTGCGACTGCAAAGGTGGACAACGAGTCAGGGGTCCGCTGATCGTATTGTTAGTTTTGGTGTGAAGGAAACGAATCAAGTCGAATCTTTTATTGAATTTGGGAAAAACGGTTATCACTTTGTGCTGGAGCCAACGGTTGATGGTGGATTTGTCTTTGCCGACGAGCGGTTGTTCTTCCAGGGACCGAAGTATGGACCCGATTGGTACCCTCAAGGTTCCGGACATAAGGAAACAAAACTGAAGGAACTCTTTGAACATGGCACAGCCGGCAGCGTGCAGGATTACTGTTACAGTTCTATCGCTGGCTGGAAGGTGTTTCATTTCCATGACACCAGCGATACCGCGGGCATGAAACGCCTTGGATCGCTTCATGACAACGACTATCTAAGGCACGATGCCTCCAACTTGGCCGCATACCTATTTCATTTGTCCGAAAGCCATCACGACGTGTTCGAGCAGATCACAAAGATAATCCGTCTGGCAATCCCTTTCTTTGATGACTTTGTGCTTAAACCAAACCAACTGAAAACTGGTGAAGAACAAATACAATTGTTGTGGCGACAGCAGGACAGCGATTACGCGTTATGGCCGAGCCAGTTGTCGGACGGTTCCATTCGTTTTATGTGCCTGGTGACGGCACTGTTGCAGCCAGATCCACCGTCGACGATCATCATTGATGAGCCCGAGCTTGGGCTCCATCCGTATGCGATTACGTTACTGGGTTCGTTGATCAGGTCCGCGTCCAAACGGATGCAGGTCATTGTCTCGACACAGTCGGTGCCTCTAGTCAATGAATTCGGTATCGCCGACCTCGTTGTCGTGGAACGTGAAGACGGTCATTCTGTATTTAACAGACACCAGGAAGAAACGTTTAAGACCTGGCTGGAGGAATATTCTGTTGGGGAGCTTTGGGAGAAGAACATTTTAGGTGGGAGGCCTCGACCATGATTCGGGTTCATGTCATTTGCGAAGGCCAAACAGAAGAAATGTTTGTGAATCAGATTCTGGCAGAGCCGTTTCGCCATCAAGGTATCTTTTTGATTCCTGCTTTGATTGGAAAGCCAGGACATAAAGGTGGAAACGTTAAGTTCGAACGTCTTCTGGCTGATGTTCGAAGACGTTTGTTGGACGATAAGAAATCTTATTGCACCACGTTTTTCGACTTTTACGCCTTGCCGGAAAGTTTTCCGGGGAAAGAAGAAGCCAAGTCCAAGGGGAGCATAGAGGAAAAGTCAAACTGTTTGCTGGGCGCATTGACGGATGGTCTTAAGGAGAAACTGGGAGACGACCCTTTAAGGCGATTTGTTCCCTACGTTCAGATGTATGAATTTGAGGGCATTCTGTTTAGTAGTCCCAAAGGATTGGCTCAAGGGATAAACAGAATAGAACTGGCGAATTCGTTTCAAACAATTCGAAACGCTTTTTCGTCACCAGAAGAAATCAACAACAGCGACATTACCGCACCCAGCAAACGAATCAAAAAACTGTATTCCGGCTACGACAAACCAATACACGGCTCACTTGCCGCATTGGAGATCGGCTTAGATAAGATCCGATCCGAATGCGCATTATTCGATGCGTGGTTGAAGCGCCTTGAAGGATTATGTTGTGATTCCTTGAGCATATAGATGATTACAATGCCGACGGCAGCAAATCGCCGTCGGTCCGCTTTGACTCAGCCGAGTTATTGCCCTTCCTCCATCCGCCTATTCGCAGAAATAATCGGAGTTGGATTTTTTGCAGAAGTTGATGGTGCCCGTACACAGGCCGATGACGGGTTTGATACATTCATAACCGGCGCCGTATTTGGTTGTGCAGTCAGAATCGGTATCGCAGACACAATCGTTGCCCTCACATTGGCCGGTTTTGCATTCGTTGTTGCCGTTGCAGCTTGCTCCCATCCCTTTTTTGGTCACACAACTGCCCGAAGAGGTGCAGTATTCGGTTGAGGCACAGTGATTGTCCTGTTTACATTCCACACAATTGTTGTCGGCCTGCGATGTGATATCTCCGCCGATTTCTTTACAGTAGGGATCATTCGCCGGGCAGCCGTTGTTGTCGGTGGTGTTGCACCCACATAAACCGTCCGTGGCGCATTGGGCTACACATTCCGCATCCGATGAACAGGCCGACCCTTCGTATTTTTTGGCGGCGCAGGTGCCGGTACCGGTGCAATATTGATTGGACGCACAATGGCTGTGGGTGGTGCAGGCCACACAAGTATTGTTGGCGCCACAATACGGTGCGGCGCCCGATGTACAATGGGTGTTGCTCAAGCAGGTTACGCAGACGTTGTCGTTGACGGTGAAGATGTCGTTGTTTTTGCAGTAGGGAGTGGTTCCGCCGCAGCCGCCGTGGTTTGTGGCGGCACAATGGCAGTGGTTGTCCGAACCACATACCCCAAGGCATTCATTGTCTTTGCTGCAACTGGCCCCGTTCGATTTTTTTGCTGCACAAAGGTGGGCGCTCGTACAATATTGGGTAGACGCACAATCGTTGTCGGCGGCACATTCCCCACAATACCACTTGGCGGCAAACGGCTTAAAACATACCTGGTTGGCCGGGCAATCCCCATCGTCGTTGCAGGTACATACCCGGGGGCCAAAAATCGCGTCGCTGCAATTGCCGCTTAAACATTGGTCCATATCGTCGCAGGGTGCCCCCAGTACCTTGTCGGGTACACATTGGTGAGAGGTGGCACAATAATGGGTGCCGGCGCAGTGGGAATCGAGTTTGCATTGCACACATACGTTGTCCGAGCCGTCAAACGGGGTGTCGTTATCCCAACAGTAGGGCGTTGTACCCGAGCAGCCTTGGTTGGTGGTGGCGTTGCATTTACACACTCCCGGAGCCAGCAGACCCGCAACACATACCGCTCCACATACCCCTGATGTACATTGGTTGTCGGCGATACAACTGGACCCCATACCCAACGATCCGGGGGTATAACACCACCCTACCGAAAGAAATCCGTCGATGTCGGCGCATCCTCCACATTGCCCCGAAGCACATTGCCCATCGTTGGTGCAGCTTTGGCCGTCGGTTTTGAGGGTATGGCATAGGTTGTCGCCGCCCAATAACGACGCACAATATTCTCCCGGGGCACAATCGTTGGCGTCTTGACAATGGCAAACGCCGGAAATCGGAACCAAAGCGCAGGTTGCGGTACACAACCCGGTGGCACATTCCGCATCCGCCCCGCAGTCGTCTCCGATGCCCTGCCCGCCTGGCTCATAACAGGTGCCGCAAGTGCCGGAGACTTCCGTGCTGCAGGCACAACTGGTGCATTGGCTGCTTGCGGTGCATTTTTCTCCGGTGGCCAAGGGGCCGGCTATCGTGCCCGGTGCGACAATGGGGACTACGTCGGTAATCTGTTCGGGGCCATAAGGTTTGGGCCCACAGTTTTTCCAAGCCGTTAGGGCCGGGGCTTGGGGAGAGCTGTTGGAGCACAACGTTCCTTGGGTGCAGTCGGTCGAAAACACCTTGGGGGAGGTATTTCCCACCTGAATCAACACCGGATCGATCTCGTAATCGACGTTGGCGTTGACCACGGTGTCGGGCAGCCATACCCGCATGGTGGCTTCCTGGACCAACACTCCGCTTTTGGGAAAATAAGCCGAATCGGCCACCCCAAAGTCCAATGAACCGATGTATCGACCCAAATGGCCGACGTCGCCGTCATTGGAGGTGGGGTTGTCGGGAGGCGAAAATTCAAACGCAAATCCGCGCAGCGCCACCGTGCCTTGGGCCATGCCCGGAACACCCTGAATCGAGGTGGAAATCACAACGGGTTGTTTGTCGTGGCCTTCGTTGGCGCCAACCACGACGGCACCCGGAGTCATTTTGAAATCGCCGTCGTTACCGCCCAGCACCGTGTAATATACCGTCAGCTCGTAATCGAGCCGTTCGTTGTAGGGTTTGATTTCGTTGATCCAGGGCGCGCCCCCCAACTTGGGGGTCCAGGCGCGGTGGATTTGAACCAACAATGGGCAGGTCAACGCGGTGGCGCCTTTTTTGCAATTGCCCAATCGGAACGCCATTCGAAATGGCCAGAAACCATTGGAATTACAAGGTTCGGCGGTTTGTTTGGCGTCATCACAAAACGACTGTAACCCCACTCCCCGCAGCACAACACCGTAGTTGTCCAGCAACGCATATCCCAACGTGGCTTTGTCCAAAGGAACCACAAACGAATGTTGGATGTTGGAAATCGCTTGGGGATGAGGGCCAAGATCGCTGTCGTCGGTCCACGTGAGGCTGATTTCGCCTTTATCGACATACAGCTTGGGAGAATAAAGTGCCGAATACCGGGCAACGGGTTTCATGAAGTTGCCGTCCACACCCGTTGATTGACCAAAATGGAAATCGGCGGTCGCCGACCAGGAGGCACCAGAGGCGTTGTGAACTTCGTTATCGATAAACGAATCCAGGCGGCTTATGCGGTGGGGTACACGAAATCCAAACACCGTGCGGAGCCATTCGTGGCGAAATCCCCGCCATAAAAAGGCCCCGTGTTCAAAAGTTTGGAAAACGTCGCAGGTGTCGGGACATGAGTTGGCATCGGCATCAATTTCGGAATCAAGCGGTGACCCCAATACCGCACCGATGACCAAAATGACGTCCACCACACTGACGGTGGTATCACAATTGGTGTCCAGGACGGTTATGTCGCCAACAAG
This sequence comes from Myxococcales bacterium, assembly GCA_013360285.1. GTDB lineage: Bacteria > Myxococcota_A > UBA9042 > JABWCM01 > JABWCM01 > JABWCM01. The sequence continues at coordinate 15,211 of JABWCM010000108.1, read as the reverse complement.
ACACGCCGGAAGTGTGCCGGGGGTGAGAATGGCCACGATGGCGCATTGGACATCGGCCACCGTCAACTTGGTATCGCCATTGACGTCGCCAAAATAAGGTCCACAGTCAGCAAAGGCGGACTGGGACTGGGCGGTAAACAGGGCCAACGCCAAGAAAAAACCAACAAAAAACAACTTTGTGTTCATCAAAACTCTCCACGTAGAGACACAATCTACCCCACCCCATTTGATTTTATAGCGGTGATTGTCGCAGGGAGAGTTGGAAGGGAAAACCAACACCGATCTAACGTGTGCCGGGCAACGGGAAACAACCGTTGCCCGGCAGGCGGTTTGGGAACGACAGACGGAGGGGGTTAGTTACAGCCGCCGGGGAAATGGGCGCAACCTTGTTGGGGTTGGCAACTGTCGATGGTGCAGGGGTTGTTGTCGTCGCATACTTCGTGTTGGCAGGCGCCGATGTACGATAACGACAACACGTCATGGTTTTCCGACACACCACCGGTACGTGCCGTAAAGCCGATCCAGGCTTTGCCGTCGGCGTCGGTGATGCCGGCGGTACCTAAATTAGCGGCGATGTTTTTGAACAAGAGGGTCGTTCCATTCAGAGAGGCACTGAGCAACCCGTTTTTGTAAGAAAAAACCACGCTGTGGATGCCGCTGTTGGTAAAATCGCCGCCGAGGTTCATCAGGTGTAATAGTTGCCCGTTGAGCCATAGTCGAACGATGGCGGCGCTGGGTTCGCCAGGGTTTTGATAAGAGTCAAAACCCAACGCCAACTGGGGAGTACCGCCAAGTAAGCCGTTTTCGTCTCCTGCCAAGGCTGTGCTGGTGTTTTGGATCACAAACGCCATACCGTCGGCGCCCATGCTGAACGGGCTGTGGAACTGGAACATAAACGACACATCAAACCCTTCGGTTACCGGCAGTTTTGATTTCCACCAGGCGCCGCCGGACAAACCTCCGATGTCGGGGGTCATTCGTAAAGTCGTTCCCACAACGGAGGCCGATCCGACCATACTCAGGTTGGATTGGACGAGAGCGAAGTTATTCGCTTTGGCCACGCCGGGACAATCCTGGGTGAGGAGATCGTCGTAAAGGCATTCGCCGTCATCCGAGCAGGTTTCGAGGGTACAGGGGTTGTCGTCTTCACACAGTTCGGGGTTTCCGATGCAGTCGGATTCGCATCCAATCGGGCATCCATCGCCATCGGGATCGAGTTCCGGATTCAGCGGTGCTTTCAACACATAGTTGATGATAAACAAAATATCGGTCACCAGCGGCACGCCGTCGCAATCCATGTCGCCGCGAGCCGGATCACCATCTTTGGCACACGATGGAACCGCTTGCTGTTTGTTGCCGGCATCCCACAAGGCCAACAGGATGCCGCACTGGGTATCGACTACCGACAACACGCCGTCGCCGTTGACGTCACCGGGAAGGCTCCAGCATTTGGGACCTTCGGGGTTCAAAATGGGTACCGTCACCGTGGTATTACCGGTTGTTGTGTTCCCCAGGCTGTCAGAACATTCAACAGTCAGAGTATAGGTTCTGCCATCACCGTCCGAATCCCGTTCAGCACGCAGTTGCACCTGGAGTGGACCGGTGATCATGTGGTTGGGGCCGGGAATGCCGTCGTCGGATTCATCGCTGACAATATTGGTCACTTCGCAGCTTGGAGGTGCCGGATCGCACGCATCTTGAGCCGACACGGCAAGGGTGACCCCCTTCATCGTGCCGTCTGCGGGCCACAGGACGGCAGGAGACGGGGTCAACGTCAGGATTTCCGGACCGCTGTTGTCGACTGTGGTCACCAATTGATTGGCGGATGCCGAGTTGCCGGCAAGATCGACCACTGTCCACTTGACGGTGGTGGTACCTGGCGGGAACACCGCCGGGGCATTGTTGGAAACCAGTGGAGCTGGGTCACACAAATCGGCCACCGTCGGGGATCCCAAATCAACCGCACCGCCACATTCCGCGGTGGAAAGGTTGGGTGGAGCGGTAATCGTCGGATTGTTCTGGTCATCGACAAATACGTCATAAGCACAGGTGCCGCTATTACCCGCGGCATCCTGGGCGGTACACACCACGTGGGTATTGCCGACCGGGAACCCGCCTGTAGGAATGGTGCAGGATTGCACAGTGGGTGTAGAACAATTGTCGCTGGCTGTGGGTGACACGGTTTTGACCAACGTTTTGGGGCCCGTACATAACGCGGACATGTTGTTTTGGCACGTGAGTGTGGGGCCGGTTTTGTCAACCACCGTCACCGATGCGTTGCACAACGTGGTGCTGCCGTTGCCACATACCTGGGTGACGGTGAGACCGACGTTGGTGGTACCCAAACTATAAGGTCCCGCTGGGCTCTGGATTGTTTTGACCCGCAGGTCGGATTCGGGCGCGCCTACGCCGACCCAGCCCGTTCCTTTACACGTTGCATCGGCATTGACGGTAATACTTTTGCAGACGGCGGTCGGTGGAATCACGTAACTGCCCTCCCCTTTTTCCCACACGTCGATGTATCCGGAGGCAGACATCCATAGCGGATTGAGGTCGGCATCGTTGAGCCCGATGACCTTCAGATCGGCCACCAGATCCGGCAGCAGGCCTACGTGGGCCAATCCATCGGTGTTGTAGTCAAAGGTGCGGTGGCCGGTGACCTGTTTGGCGAAGGTTCCAAAATGGTCCAGCGTAAACGGGTAAGTTAAGCGGGACGTAAACCGGAGTTGGTGGCTGCGTTCTTTGGGATCGCCGCCGCAGGCATCGTGCCCAAATCGGGGTGCTAAGTGACCGCCGAAGCCGTTAAAGTCACTGCCAAAGGCCACGGGACCGTTCATTGTGGCGACGCTGTATTGGTATGCTTGCGCCCAATAACGGGACGAATGGCGGCAGGTGTCTTCCACTTTGCCGTACGGCAGATTCACTTTTTCGCCTTTTTTGTCGGTGTCGGAGACATCATCTTTTAACATCGTTGCAATCATCCCACCCACATTACGAATCCGGATGAGATCTTGCTGAGTGCGCATCCGCTCGTGGCGTTGATCGGATTTGTTTAAGTCGAAATACTGCACGTGACTCACAACGAGGGGATAATTTCGTTGTTCGGCGATGTCCAAGGTTTGGTCCAACGACTTTCGAGACATGTGGTCGACGTCGATGATATAACCGCGGTCCATCAATCCATTGATCAGATGTATCCCCAAAGGAGACAACCCTTTGGTGTTGCACGAAGCCGCCTCGGTATAAGGTGCGGGGGGGTCGATGTCGCCAAAACCCAACAACAAAATCAGTCCCTCGATAAACCAATCGAGTTTGAATCCAAATCCTTCGTCGGAACAGTCTTCGGTTTCCCACCAGTGGCCTTCCGAATACTTGTTGCCGACGTTGATCGCATCTTGCCAACTCGCAGACCCGCCGAATCCATTGTCAAAATTGTGTACTGGGAAAATGTGGCGTACGCCTTTTTGATAATATTCATCGAGTTTTGCATCGATGTATTCCGCGTTGCATTGGCCATATTTGCAGTTAAAAATGTTGTCGACTTCGATTCCCAACACAACCGCCATTTTTCCTTGAGCAATGACCTGCCGGGCCTGTTGTGGGGTGGTGACGATCCGATACCACCCCAAACCGGGGCCACCATATTGGTTGTCGATAAAGGCTTCGAACTTAAACGCTTCGGTCAACTGGGCGTCGATGGCGGCCATGGAATCGTCGCACTCGGTGCCCTTGATCCGTTTGTTGCCGGCACACAACGCTTCATTGGTTACGGCCAACATCGTAACCAGGCGCATGCCGCCGCGCCAGGCACGTTCCAACCATACCCAGTAAGCCTGCTGATGCGATGTGGACGTCCACTGAGGCCAGCCGTTGAAAATCGGCGCACCGTAATTGGATTTGGAGCCGTCTTTGGTGCCCGCTCCACCGGGATCGTCAAAGATCGTGTGGTCGCCGTGGAACAGATGTTCGCCGCAAGAACTCATGAAACTGGGACAGTCCGGCGCCACTCCGTCGGATGTCGAGGGGAGTGTGCCACCGTCTTTGGCTTCGAGGTTGGCGTCGGAGCCATAACATTGTTGTAAGGCGGCATTGATCCCACCGGTGGCATGATAGGGTTTGCCGGCAAAGATGCCTCCGCCATGTGCCATGTCGGCGTGGAGATGGAGGTGCATGTCCATATAACCACGGAGAGGACACATGTGGGTGGTCGAAGCCGCAGTCCACCCGGTGGTGGGTTCGGGAATCGTTTCGAGTACCGTACACATGCCGGAAGACAATCCACCCGTCGCGGTCGACCCGCCGCAAAAACAATCACCGGCACACCCGGGAATTTCGATGAGCCCGTTGTTGCAGGGTTTTCCGTTGCCGGCGTATTCCAAAAACCCGACACAACAAGCCCGTTGCCCTTTGCCCCCACACGGTGTCGGTTGAATACACGTGCCGCTTGCCACAGCCCCTGCCGCCGTGGGACCGCCACATAAACAATCCCCGGCACATCCCGGTACTTCGACGAGGCCACTGTTACACGTTGCCTGACCTTGAGCGTACTCCAGGGTGCCGCTGCAACAGGCTCTCTGTCCCGCGGCCCCGCAGGGGGTTGGTTTTTTGCAAATTCCTGAAGAATTCAGGTTTGAATCCGCACATTTACAACTGCCCGAACATCCGCTGGCTGTATCTTCCACCAAGCCGGCTTGGCATGGACCACTTAATCCTTTGGCTTGGCGTTCGGCGCCGATACAACATCCGCGTTGACCTTCGGCGCCACAGACGGGAGCCACACAGGTACCGGATGACAATTGCCCGGTGGCAATTCCCCCACAAAGACAGTTGCCGCTGCAGCCGGGAGCCTGGACCAATCCGGGATTACAGGCATCCCCGTCCGTACTGAACTCGGCGAGACCATTACAACAGGCACGTTGGCCGGCCCCTCCACAAGGCGGTGGTTTTTTGCAGATCCCGGATGAACTCAGAGCGCTGTCGGTACATTTGCAGTTGGAACAACCACTTACGACATCTTCAATGAGTCCGGCGGCACATGGGCCGGACAATCCTTTGGCTTGGCGTTCGGCCCCGGTACAACACCCCCGTTGGCCTTCACCACCACAGGTGGGCACAACACACATACCGCCTGATAGTTGACCGGTTGCGGTTGTCCCGCCGCATAAGCAGTTGCCGGTACACCCGGGTGCCTGCACTGTTCCGGGATTACACGCATCGCCATCGGTGCTGAATTCTCCCAATCCATTACAACAAGCCCGTTGGCCGGCCCCACCACAAGTCGTTGGTTTTTTGCAAATGCCGGATGAACTTAGGCCACTGTCAGTGCATTTACAATTGGAGCAGCCGCTGACCACATCTTCGATCAGTCCCGCCTGACATGGGCCGCTAAGCCCTTTTGCTTGGCGTTCGGCGCCCAGACAACACCCACGTTGGCCTTCACCGCCACACACGGGGGCAACACAAGTGCCCGAGGATTTCTGTCCCGTGGCGGTGGGCCCACCACACAAACAATCACCGGTGCAACCGGGAGCCTGCACCAGGCCGGGATTACACGCATCGCCATCGGTGCTAAACTCACTTAAGCCGTTGCAGCATGCACGTTGACCGGCACCACCGCAAGCCGTCGGTTGTTTACAAATACCCGACGAACTGAGCGCACTGTCGGTACATTTGCAGTTGGTACATCCGCTGGCCACGTCTTCGATCAACCCGGATTGACAGGGACCACTGAGCCCTTTGGCGGCGCGTTCGGCGCCGACACAGCAACCGCGTTGACCGACGCCGCCACATGCCGGGGCTACACAGGTACCGCTTGAACTCTGGCCGGTAGCGCTGCCGCCACCGCATTTACAATTACCGGAACATCCGGGAGCTTCCACCGTACCCGGGTTACAGCTATCTCCATCCGTGCTGTACTCCAACGTGCCGATACAACACGCACGTTGCCCGGCGCCGCCACAGGGGGTCGGGAGATAACACATTCCCGATGCTTTGATACCTCCGCAGCTTCCCAAACAGTTGCAGTTGCCTGAACAACCGGAAACGAGATCTTCTTTGAGTCCGGATTTGCACGGACCGCTGATGCCGACAATGGCCCGTTCGGCGCCGGTGCAGCATCCACGTTGACCATCGTTGCCGCATTTGGGGGCGACGCAGTGGTCAATCGACTGAATTCCAAACGGATTAAACCCGCCGCAAGTACAATCACCGGAGCACCCACACTCTTTGATTGTACCCGATTGGCACGCCTGCCCTTCGCCGAGCCCATCGCAGCAGGCCCGTTGACCGTCTCCGCCGCAGGGACTTGCCGCAAATGCAGGTGATATGGAAAAAAATCCGGAAAATAAAGCAATGGACAGCAACATTCGGGTTGAACCAAATACCCAACAAGGCAATTTGGACAAAAAATACCGATTTGTTGGTGTAATGACGGAATGGACAGGCTTCGTTTGCATAACGTTCTCGTACCACAACATCGTGGGCAGAAACGGCAATAACCCATGATGATGGTTCATGTTTTGATTGACTCAAGGAGATATGGCGCGAGCGGAGTGCACGCGGTACCTAAATGATGGGGGGATAATAAAGGATTTATCGACTGCGGAATAGCACTTTTTGTGGGAATATAGGAACCTCTGGAGCCATCATCGAGTTGAACCGGCCTGTTCCGACAATGCCGCAGACGAGGGTTTGAGGCGATCTAAAATACGGTCGCCGGTATGTAAGATAACATCATGGAGCCAGCGGGAACGATGTTCCGCCCGTTCCAAAAACCGGTCGAGCCATTCACGGCGTTCGGGAAACTGTTGCACCTGTTCCCACAACACTTTGCTGACAAGCGCGTCGGTCATCAGTTGGGTCAGTCGTTCGGCATGCAACAACGCAAAAGCAAAATCGCGGCGGGGATCCCAACCACCGCTGAGCGCGGTGGGCCACTGGGTCAGCGGCAGGTGGGTGATTTGGCGAACACGATTAAGCGCCGTTTTGGATACGACGTGCTGCTGCGCCGACAACGACAAGGTTTGAATTTTGAGCACCCGGCGTTCCAACGGGTCGCGCGTCGACAACGTACGCCATTTGGTCTGGGTCAAATTGCGGACAAATGCCTGTGGATGCTGGACGATGTAGGCCAGAGCGTCCTTTGTGGCCATGAGCGCCTGAATTTGGCTTGTGCCTTCATAAATCGGCATCACCATGGCGTCGCGTAACAGTTTTTCTGCGCCGTATTCTTTGGTGTACCCGACCCCGCCGTGGATTTGTACACACTGGCGAGCCATGCTTACCGCCCGTTCCGACGCAAAATATTTGAGCAGCGGAGTGGCGGCACGGGCTTTACGCTGATGGGATTTGATTTCGTTGTCGCGACGTTTTTTGGCCAACGTATCGGAGTCGTTTTGAAAACGGCGGGCAAGGTCCAATTTGTTGGCCATTTCTTCGTGGTAGCCGGCATACATCGCCAAAGCCCGAATCGCAACGATGTCGGTCTGCATTTCGTCGAGCATATCGGCTATCAATTCATGTTGGGCAATGGGTTTTCCCATGCTGCGGCGGCCTTCGGCATAGTCGGAGGCAAGACGGAACGCGGCTTCGCAGAGACCCAGCGACTCAAATCCAACACCGATGCGGGCGTTGTTCATCATCATCAACATGTTTTTAAAGCCGTCACCTCGTTTTCCCAACAGTTGGGCCGGGGTTTGGTCAAAAATCACGCTGGCCGTAGCCGAGCCATGATGCCCAAGTTTTTCTTCGAGCCGGTCGACTGTGGCATACCGGGTGCGAACGCCGTGGTTGTCTTGGTAAGCAGGCACCAAAAACAAGGACAATCCTTTGAGTCCGGCCAGTGGATCGTCGGCGTTTTTTGTGGGCTCGGTGCGGGCAATCACAACGTGATATTTTCCGTGTCCCGAGGTGATAAACACCTTCTGACCGCTGACCACCCAGGAACCGTTTGGCAACTGTTCACCTTTGGCGCGTAACGCCGCCATGTCGCTGCCGGCATCGGGTTCGGTAATGTCCATGCTGCCCCAGGCATCGCCGGAGATGATTTCGGCGATTTCTTTGGCAAATCGGGTGGTTGTGATTTCTCCGGTGGCGGGGTTGAAGCCGGTTGTGCCTTCGTGAATCGAATACAAAAGGAGAACCATGGCGATGCCGCCGTGAAATCCGAAGTGGGACATCAACGACACGTCGGCGCGGGCCATCATTTCAATAAAGATGTTGTTTAACATCAACGGGCAGTTTAATCCGCCAAGTTCCCGGGGAACACACAGGCCATACACCTGCAATTGTTGGAGTTTTTTGAAACAAGTGGCCATTTCCGGGGGCACAACGACCTCGCCGTTGACCAATTTGAGACCCTGGCGGTCCACCTTGGCGGCAATGGGAGCGACTTCTTTGGCGCAAAACGTTCCAAACGTATTGGCAACGTCGGTGTAAAATTCAATGGCTTCTTCGGCCGTGGTGAATCCGTCGGGAAGGCGAAATCCGCGCTCGGTCCAATTTGCCAATTCCGCCCACGGAATGGCTTTTTCGAAATAAAATCGCAGGTCACTGTTGTCGGTGAAAAAGTTGCTCATAGGTTCTCCCTGGCGGAACCACGATGTGGGGGTGCGGTTTCCGACAAAAAGAAGTATACGCTTGGAGTGGTTCCGAAGTCGCCCCCAAAGTAGCTGGGAGCGGCGCTTTTTTTGCGAGGGATAACCATGATTCGGCGAGGTATAGGAATGGCGCTGGTGACAGCCGTTTTTTGGACTCAGGCCCTTGGTCAATTGCCGGAGGAGAAAACCGCCATGCTGAACGAAGCCCGTCAAGAAATGATTCTGCGTGATCTGGTGGGGCGGGATATTACGGATAGCCGGGTGCTGGACGCGATGCGAAAGGTGGATCGGCATCGGTTTGTGGCTTTGGAATGGCAACACAAAGCTTATTCGGACTCACCGTTGCCTATTGAAGAGGGTCAAACCATTTCTCAGCCGTATATCGTGGCCTTTATGTCCCAGGCGTTGGCATTAAAAGGTACGGAAAAGGTGTTGGAAATCGGTACGGGGTCGGGATATCAGGCGGCGGTGTTGGGGCAGTTGGCCAAAGACGTCTATACGATTGAGATCGTCGAGTCGTTGGCGAAATCGGCCGAGCAGCGGCTGCGGGAACTGGGTATTCGAAACGTGACGGTGCGGGCTGGAGACGGGTTTGCAGGGTGGCCGGAGCAGGCGCCGTTTGATGCGGTGATGGTGACGGCGGCCCCGGAAAAGATTCCGGCTCCGCTGTTGGAACAACTGAAAATCGGTGGTAAGTTAGTGATTCCAGTGGGACCCCAATCGGCAAACCAGGAGTTGTTGGTGGTGGAAAAGACGGGAAAAGACAGTTATGTGAAACGGTCGATGTTTCCGGTGCGGTTTGTGCCCATGACCGGAAAAGCGCAACAACCAAAGTAGACAACCAAGGAGGATCGGGGCATGAGCGATGCGGCCAAAATGTCGTTGCTCCAAAAAGCCAAAGCGTGTGGGTGAGCGGCCAAACTCAGCCCGGTCGGGCTGTCGGATGCGTTGAGCAAAGTCGTTGGTTTGAGAAACGACGATGTGTTGGTGGCAACCGAAACCAGCGATGACGCCGGGGTGTATCGGTTGTCCGACGAGGTCGCATTGGTGCAAACGCTGGATTTTATTACGCCGCCGGTCGATGATCCGGTGGTGTTCGGAAAAATTGCGGCCGCCAACAGCTTAAGTGATGTTTATGCGATGGGCGGAGTGCCGAAAACCGCGATGAACATTGTGTGTTTTCCTGAAGGCGACCTGGATATCGGAATTTTAGGCGACATCATGGAAGGCGGCGCCGTGGTGTTGGCGGAGGCGGGCGTGGTCCTGTTGGGCGGCCACAGTGTGCGGGATGACGAGCCGAAATATGGATTGTCGGTGACCGGGGTGGTGCATCCCAACAAAATTTGGCGCAACGTAGGAGCACAGCCGGGGGATGCGGTGGTGTTGACCAAGGCGTTGGGAACCGGATTGTTGTTTAATGCCAACCGACGGGTACCGTTGGAAACCGCGGAGTATGACGCGCTGGTGGCAAGTACGATGCGGCTGAATGCCGATGCGGCCCAGGTCGCCAAACGGTTTACCGTGCGGGCGTGTACCGATGTAACCGGGTTTGGATTGACGGGGCATTTGTGCGAAATGGCACAAGGGGTTCGGTTTGAGATTTGGTGGGACCAATTGCCGGTGCTGCCCGGCGTACGAGCGGCGCAGCAACGTGGTTTTTCTACGGGAAGCAATCGTAAAAACCGGGCGATGGCTGGGGACAAGGTGCGGTTTGACCCGGAAATGACGAGCTATGATGAGGAGCTGACGTTGGATCCGCAGACTTCCGGTGGGTTGTTGTTGGCGGTACCCGAAGGGGAAGTGGTGGATCTGGTTTTACAATTGCGGCAGGCAGGAGACCAGGCCGCAACGTGGATTGGTCGGGTGGTCGAGGTGGAGAATCCCGCAATGGGAGGTGTTGATTATGTCCGGCGAGGCTGAATTGGGTATTCCGTTGAATCGAAGGGTGAATCCATCACCGTGGGCAGGGTTTTTTAGGCGGCTGCTGGGGATTCTGTTTCGCCCAACGGCAACATGGAACCACATTGCGACCCAAGAACCACCCTTGGGAGCCATGTTGTGGCCACATGCCGTAGTCTTGGTGCTGGCGCGGGCATTCAGCGAGATGATTGGGGTGTGGAGTGCGGGATATCCATTTTTGCATGCGATGAAACAGTTTGTGTTGAGTACGGCGGTGTTGTTTGTAACGATGTGGCTGTTTGCGATGGTAGCGGGCACCTTGGCGGCAACGCGCCACGGTGAGGGGGGATTTCTCGCGGCGTTTCGGTTGTCGGGTTATGCACTGACGCCACTTTATGTGTGTGGTGTGTTGGCGGTCTTGCCCTTTCGATATGTACAAATGGCGGTCGATGTGTTGGCCATGCCGTGGGCGTTTTATGTGCTGGGGGTAGGAATCGTGCCGATGTTAAAGGTCAAAGAGAAGGACGGGGCTAAGTTAACAGCGATGCTGTGTGGCGCTTTGATGGTAATGTGGGTGCTCATGCCCGGATTGGTGCGCGAGTTGCTGCTGACGTTGGCCAAGCAGCCTGCATAGTCGGTTAAAGGATGTCGCGCAGGACCGCGGTCAACAATTGGAGCAGCCCTTTGGGGTTATCAATGTGGACCCAGTGGTCGGACTTGGGAAGAACGTCGACCCGAACGTTGGGACGGGTGGCGGCTTGGGCCAGTTTTGTTAAGTCTTCTTCGGTCCACACAAGACTTTTTTCGGCGCGAACAAGGTGAATCAACACCGGGGCGGAAAAAACCGTGGGCCACTGGTCGACAACCCAAAAATCTTCGAGCATGGCGCGGAGGCCGGGAACAAAAAATCGCCAACGCAATCCGTCGGGAGTTGACGTTAAGTTAGTCGCAAGCCAACGCGCGACCATTGGAGACAAACCGAAATTCTCGAGTTGAGAAACGGCAGCGTCGCGGCTTTGGGCCGGTTGCGGCAACTGCTCGATGACGGACAATACATGGCGAACCTGGGCGGTAGTGGGTGCTGCGGCGGAAGGACCGGGTGGGGAATCGAGCACGTGGACCGAACGTAACCGACTACCGGTGCTGTCGGCAAACGACGCTGCGTAAGTAAGTGCCACTTTTCCGCCGAACGAATGGCCACAAAGGGCGGTCGGGCTCAGGTTGAGGGCGGCGAATGTATCGGCGAGATCCTGGGCGCAGGCAACAAGGGTGTGGGGTTCGGGAGCAGGCAAACTGGCGCCGTGGTTACGTAAATCGAGCAACAGTCCCTGGAAATCGGTAAACGATTCCACCACACTGCGGGCCAAAGTGCGTAAGTTTGTGCCGGAGCCGTAAATTCCGTGAAGAAAAACAATAAGATGCGGCGCATCGGGAGAGCCGACTCGGTGGGATGCAAGGATCATGGCGTATCTGCCGTTTCGCGCACTTCGGCGATGGCGCCGGAAATAGCCAATTCTTTAACCAGATTGTCGGCGGCTTCTTCGACAGGAAGGGTTTTGACGAGCTGTTCCGTTCCGGCGGCAACAGCATGAAGAATGTCGTGTAGTTGGTGGTCGGAGTAGGTTCGATTTTGTTTGCGGATCGACCGCAGGACGTTATGGGATTGTTCTTTGGGGAATGATTTGAGCCAAACAGCGTACATGGCGAATTTCCTTGGGACGTCGATACAACAAAATCCGGGCACCAACAGGCGCCCGACAACAGCGGGAAATGTAACAAAGAAGAACCATGCCGCCAAGCGAGACAGAAAAGGAACAGTTGGCGACAACATGAATCTGGTGATAAAGAGGGCGAAATGATGGCGGGGAAAAACAAAAAGGAGAGCGATTAATGGGAAAATTGCAGGAAAAAGTGTTGCAGGCGGATCGACGGGATCACGTGGTCAACGATTGTGTCCAACTGTTGGACGACGAAGTGGCGGCGCAGTCGGGACTAAAAGGGCTCACGGTAAAAGGGGCATACAAAGTGGTGCAGTCGTTGAGCCCGGGGTTTGTAAGAAGTGTGGTAGATGGTCTGTTGGATGACTTTGTGGCGAGATTGGAGCCGTATTACGAAGCATATGAAAAAAATCCGGAAGGAAGCAGATCATTTGGCACGTATGTGGCAAAAAAATCGGATTCGGTAGCGGATTCGCTTCTGGGAGTGACCGATGAACGAGCCCATCGGACCAAACACACCACAGTAAAAAAGTTATATGAAAAATTGCGCCCCAACGCCAAAACCCAAGTAGCGGCATCGGTTCCCAAACTAGGCCAGTTGGTAGATAAACATCTGGCGGCGTAAGTTAACCTTTTTTTGAGTGCAACGGTTAAGAGGGTGTTTGGGAAAAAAATAGCGGCGAGCGAGACAGTGGCCGTAGCGAGGCGGGCCTGCCGACCGAGGCCCACCGGAGGCGTACCCAATGGTACGCTGAGGATGGGCCGACCGAAGCAGGACCGACACAGTAGGCCAATGGCTCGCGTAGCTTATTTTTTTCCCAAACACCCTCTAAGAAAGTCGGCGGGAATAACGGTCGGTAAAAAAAAACACCAACGAGGAAAATTTGGTTGACACAAAAACCAACCAAAGTTATAACGCGCCTCGTCAGGTTGTTCCGGCTTAGCTCAGCAGGTAGAGCAGGCGGCTGTTAACCGCCGGGTCGTAGGTTCGAGTCCTACAGCCGGAGCCAATCAAACCAAATTCGATCACCACAAGCTGGTGGTCGCAAACCTCTGAAGCCCCGCGAGCCCAAGCCCGTCGGGGCTTTTGTCGTTTTGGGACGTCTTTTTTCACAGACTCAGACTCTCTATATCCGCGGACCCTTCAAAAAACGACTCGGCAACGTACCGGGTTACCGCGTCAACACACCGGTCGTTTACCACAACAAGGGCACCCAACGGTAGCTCACCTCACTTTAAGTTGAATCCGAATCCGGTGGCAGGAAAAAAAACCGGAGAAATATTCCCGATACTTGTGAGCAACTCTGGTCAAATGCTTGATTTTGTTGCCATAATCCGTTCGGCACCGGTTTTCGCCCGACAAAACCTCTACCGAACGGCTTCGGTACCCGTTTTCGCCCGACAAAACCCCTACCGAACGGCTTCGGTACCCGTTTTCGCCCGACAAAACCCCTACCGAACGGGCTTCGGTACCCGTTTTCGCCCGACAAAACCCCTACCGAACGGGCTTCGGTACCCGTTTTCGCCCGACAAAACCCCTACCGAACGGCTTCGGTACCCATTTTCGCCCGACAAAACCCCTACCGAACGTGTTAGTGCCTGTTTTTGCTTGACAAAATACCAAATCGACCTGTTGGGTGTGGCTGTGCGCGACCGGGGACATGGTTTACAGATCAGACCGGGGACATGGTTTACACGTATCTGGCATGTTGGTTGATGAACTGGGCACTTTGTTTGCCTCGCCCCTGTTGGGCTGCACAGTGAGGCTGTGAAAATCCGGAGTTATGTCCGGGTAGTGCCGCACGGAATTTTGCGGGGGAGATGGACAGGGGTGGCCAGGACAAAAATTTCATCTATTTTGCGCATTCTCAAATTGACTGAACATAAGTAGCGTGATACCCATCTATTCGGCAGTGGGTTTTACGGACCCAATCACACAAAACATGGGAATGGGACAGCACCGTGTAAGGAAAACAATGGCATCCATAGTCCATGAAACGTTGGTCGCCCTTTTTCGCGACCGCCCCCAACTGATCTTTGAGTTGCTGCGGGAGCACCATATCGACATACAGGAAGATGCAACCTATTCGATTGAAGACGCCGAACTTACTGAACTATCACCGAAACACTACCGCGCCGATTTGGTGATCGTCACGAAAACGGATGGCAAAGTTGCGTTGGTGATCGTTCTTGAGATGCAGTTACAGATCGACAACGTAAAGTTAAAGTCCTGGCCATCTTATTTAGTGAACGCACATGTGAGATGGAGCGCGGACACGTGCGTAGTGGTAGTTTGTCCCGATAAAGCCGTTGCACGATGGGCAGCGCAACCGATCCATTTGGGACCGGGGAGTTTGATCACGCCGGTGGTGATGGGTCCAAACGAGATCCCATTTGTGACCGATCAAAAACTCGCCCTGGAAAATCCCGAATTGGCAATTGTGTCGGCAATAGCGCATGGTGGCAGTGAGAATGCCTTGGATGTCGTAATCAACGGACTGTTGGCGGCATCCAAGGTGGACGAAGAACGTGGAACGATCTATGCTGATTTAATCTTAGCGCGTGTGTCGCCGGCGATGCGACAGGCGGTGGAGGAAATGATGGTAGCGAACAAATACGAATATCAATCCGATTTCGCCCGAAAATATTACGGACAGGGGCTGACCGAAGGAAAAGCTGAAGGAGTGGCCGAAGGAATAGCCAAAGGAAAAGCTGAAGGAGTGGCCGAAGGCGAAGCGAAAGCGCTTTTGACAATTCTCGAAGTGCGTGGCCTTACGCTCACCGAGGAACAACAGCATAAAGTGACCAACACCACCGACTTGGCTCAGTTGAATCGGTGGCTCAAATTGGCGGTCGTTGCCAAAACCACGGATGAACTGTTCGCGGAATTTTGAGAGAGAGTTTGTGAAAAAATATGGGCGCGGGCTGTGGGCGTGGATTTGGCGGCGGATTGGTTTTGGAAAACCCGAGTCATATCGGGAATATGGCGCAGGGTTT
>JABWCM010000107.1 GCA_013360285.1 Myxococcales bacterium | reverse complement strand
CGTACCCGAAGGTACGCTGAGGATGGGCCGACCGAGGCAGGACCGACGTAGTAGGCCAATGGCTCGCGTAGCTTATTTTTTTCCCAAACACCCTCTTACTCCGCGAGCTGGGGGATGAGGCGAATCTGTTTGCCCTCGACCTGCAACGAAATCACCCCCGACGCATTGGACCTTGGATCGCGCACATGGGCAACCGACGGGCGTCCTAAATCGTCGAAGGCCAGTGCGATAACCTCCACCGATGGATTTTCCGCGGCCTTGAAGACTGTCAACCGGCGGTTGTTCGCAAACGACGTTTCAAACGTCGTATTGTCACCATTTCCAACCGTACCTTCCCGCAACGACAACGATGCAAATCCAACTTCGTCGAGAGCAATCGTACATCGTTTGCCGACCACCGCATCCCACCACTTGTTCGCCTCGGGAATCCGTGGCTGTTCCGCCGGCACGCGCTCCGCCGACGCCTCTACAACCGGTTGCACCGTCTGTGGTTGCAATACTTCGACGCGCGCTTCCGGAACCTCCGCTAGTTTTCCAGGGGCGGGCACAGATAGTTCCGTGACCTCACTTCGACTGGCGGCGGGCGCTGGCCACGTAGACTCTGACCCACTCACAGACGGTGGCGCCGCAATTGGCGATTCAGTGCCGACCCTCGAAACCACCAAATACGTAGTACCGAGCCCCAAACCAAAGCTTCCAATAAATATCGCCGCACCGATAAGGAATTTTGTTCCCACGTTCAAATCCGCAGGTTTTGTAGGGAGCGTGTTGCACGTAGCTGAAGGTCCCTAAACTGATAGTATTTGCCCTATCATCTCCGCACATCGCAACAGACCAGCGGATAATTCCGACTGGTCATTCCAGGAGTGATTCAACTCAAAATCGCTGTTTTGAGATGATTTTCCGTACCCGAAACATGCTTGCGTTTGTGTTTTAAGCTTCAACAATAGAGCGTTAACGAAGCCCAACGTCTACACCATCCACTGGATCCAAGGCGGCTTTAAGCCGCCCGCGCATTGTATTCCGATCAATAATTCCTGCAACCATACAGACCGAACCCATCGCGCATCGATATCTGAACGTGGTGGCGAAGAACTTGTCGTAAGGGGGTGTTTAAATATTTAAGCACCATCGAAAACAAATCACACAAAAAACGCGCAGCCGACACCAACTAGGATCCAAGAGAGATTGGTCGAACTGCCTAGCTCAACAAATTTTGAGCCGGATCGTCTGAAAAAAAACCTGAGAGTTTGTGAAAAAATAGCTGCGCGGCCTCTGGGCGGTGGCTTTGGGTCGGCTTGGTTCCGAAAAACCCTGCGCCATATTCCCGATATTACTCGGGTTTTTCAAAACCAATCCGCCGCCAAATCCACGCCCAAAACCTGCGCCCATATTTTTTCACAAACTCTGAGGAATATCCGGGATATGCCGCAGGGTTTTTTGCGGACGAGACGGCCAAAGGCGGCCATGGCGTGGAATTCATCTAAAAACACCACACACCTAGATCCAATATCACCGGTTATTTAAGCGAATCGTCTTTACAACAGCTTGCCCTGGTTGTCATTTTGGGCAGTGCTTAGCTGTTTTCGTTGGGATTTTGTGCCGCGGTTGCCTTTTGGTGGGCGATGCTCGGGGCCAGTAGTCGATACGGTCACGGCTGCTGATCCTTCGGCGAAAGTAACGTCCAATTCATCACCCGGTTGCAAAGCAGCGAAGGTCCGGACGATTTCGTCTGTGAGTGAACGACGCACAATAGCATAACCACGGTGCAAAATCTGCTCGGGGCCCAGCGCCCTTATGGCCTGGATTGCCAGTTGAATGCGGGTGGATGCCTGACTCAACGAAGTTCGCACTGCCCGTTCCAGCCGCTCCTGTAGATGGGCGAGGCGGCGTTGGCTGTCCTGGACCTGACGTGCGGGGTGAACCAGCCGCAGGGTGTCTTCGATCCGGTTAAGCCGAGACCGATGGGCCAATAGGCGGTAACGTAAGGCAGACTCGGCGCGGTTTGCGAGATCATCCAAACGTTGCAATTTGGTTTGCAGGAGGCGCCGAGGATCAGAAAGTCGGCGTTCGGCATGTTGGAACTCGCGCCTGAGTTCCCGTAATTGTTGAAACATCGCCCTTTCGATGCGCCGTTGTCGGTCATGGAGCAAATCGATGAGGTCGTCGTACCGCGGAACGACCATTTCCGCAGCACCCGTTGGCGTCGGGGCACGCACATCGGCTACGAAATCGCTGATAACGAAATCGACTTCATGGCCAACGGCCGAAACTATCGGCTTTTGAGCCGCAAAAACGGCTCTGGCGACGATTTCTTCGTTAAATGCCCAGAGATCCTCCAGCGAACCCCCGCCGCGACCGATGATGATGACATCGATGTCGGACCGTTGATCGAGAGCGGCAATGCCACGAGCGATTTGCGCCGCCGCACCCTGGCCCTGGACCGCCGTGGGATACAGCAACACCGATACGGGAAATCGATCAAAGAGGATCCGCAACATGTCACGAATCGCGGCACCGGTCGGAGAGGTTACGATTCCTACCCGGCGCGGAAGCAGCGGAAGTTTTTTTTTGTGTGTGGGGTCGAACAACCCTTCGTGAAACAACCGTTGTTTTAGCTGTTCCAAAGCGAGAAGCAGGTGTCCGTCTCCCGTGACCGTCATTGTGTCGACGACCATCTGATAGTTGCCTTGGGGTTCGTAGACCGTGATGCGGCCGGTGCACACTACTCGAAGACCTCGCTCGACGTTGAATCGGATCCGGCTGGCTGCCGCGCGGAACATGACGGCCGTAAGTTGGGCACTGTCGTCCTTAAGAGAAAAATACAGGTGTCCCGAGGTATGCCGTTTGAATGTGAAGATCTCTCCTTCGACCGATACACCGTCAAACCGTCCTTCCAAAAGGGTTTTGATGGATTTGGTCAATTGGGTCACGGTCAGTACCGCTGAGCGTACGACTTCGCTGTCTTGGTCCATGTTGCCTCTGTGGCATCAAAAACGTCACTTATTAAAAACGACTTCAACCATCCCGGCTCTGGGGATGGTTGAAGCAATACCAAAACCACGCCGTTCGCGCTACCGTCAGAGAAAGACACCTCCAGCAGTGTGGAATAAAAATTAGGCGGCAGAAAGTGATAAAAATGAGTAATCATGCAAATAAGGGAGTATTACTGGTCGGTTTTGGAATGTGGGGAAGGCATTTGGCCAGAAATTTGATGGAAATGGGTGTACTACGGGCAGTATGCGAATCAAATCCGGCTGCGGCGGTTGCGGCGATGCAGGCATGCCCAACGATTCCCGTGATTGCTGATTTTCGGGACGCACTGAATCTGTCGGGTGTAGACGGCGTGGTCATTGCGACTCCGGCAGTAACCCATTATCCGTTGGCGCATCAGGCGTTGACACAGAACAAAGACGTACTCGTGGAAAAACCGTTGGCGTTGTCGGTGTCCGACGGCGCATCTCTGGTCGAATTGGCGGAGCGAAAACAGAAAATCCTAATGGTAGGGCATTTGCTCATTTACCATCCTGCGGTTGTGAAGCTGGAGGAATTGATCCGCAAGGGGGAAATGGGAAAGCTACTCTATGTATACTCTAACCGGCTGAATTGGGGAAAAGTACGGCGTGAAGAGAATATATTGTGGAGTTTTGCACCGCACGATATCGCGATCATGCTCCGGCTTTTAGGCGAGATGCCAACCAAAGTGATGGCCCACGGCGCAAGTTATCTCAGCCCTGGGATCATGGATGTCACAACCACTCATTTACATTTCGCGTCCGGGGTGGATGCGCACATCTTTGTAAGTTGGCTGCATCCTTACAAGGAGCAACGGCTGGTGGTTGTGGGAGATCGGCAGGTTGCAGTGTTTGATGACGGATTGAAGGATGGTAAGTTAACGTTGTATCCACATCGTATCGATTGGGTCGATCACGTGCCGGTTGCCCACAAAGCGGTGGGAGAACCGGTACCCTTGCCCGACTTGGAGCCCTTGCGGCTGGAATGTGAAACGTTTTTAGAAGCGATGAAGACACGGCAGGCGCCGCCGACCGACGGAGTCAGCGGACTAAGTGTGTTAAGTGTGTTGTCGTGGTCGCAAAAATCATTGGAAACGGGAGTCCCCTGGGAGCGTAACCGGGTAAGCCACGACGTGGGGCCAACGGTTTTTGTCCACCCGACCGCGGTTGTGGACGTGGGTGCACGTATTGGTGGGGGGACGAAAGTCTGGCATTTTTGCCACGTTATGGCCGATGCAACCATCGGGCGGGATTGTGTTCTGGGGCAAAATACCTTTGTAGCATCGCGAGTTGTGGTGGGCGACCGCGTAAAGATACAGAATAATGTGAGTTTGTATGAAGGGGTGGTATTGGAAGACGAAGTGTTTTGTGGTCCGGCGGTATCTTTTACCAACGTGAGAAATCCGCGGGCACATGTAGAGCGAAAAGATGCCTACGAAACCACACGAGTTGGGCGAGGTGCGTCATTGGGCGCCAACAGCACAATTCGATGTGGCGTCAACATCGGGCGATATGCTGCTGTCGGTGCCGGCGCCGTTGTGACAAAAGACGTGGCTCCGCACACGCTGGTCGTAGGAAATCCGGCACGCCCTGTCGGGTGGGTTTGCAAGTGCGGCGAGGTAGTGTCGAAGGACTGTGATCCTGCCGAAAACGTGGTCTGCAGGCGCTGTCATTGTGTTTATTTGGTCGAGGAAGGGCATCTGATGGAGGCAACAGGTTCCGATTCTCCAGCAAAATAAGCAATACATACCATTAACTAAGTCACTCTCCAGATGGAAGTGCTTGACGTAGTGCTTGCACATAACGAAACGCCTGGTCAACGGAATCGCCGGGCGTGCCAAGTCTGCGAATCAGTTCCGAACCGACCACTACCGCGTCGGCATAGGAGCCGACAATAGCCGCATCTTCGGTTGTGCGGATGCCAAATCCCACACCAACCGGTAGACCGGCTTGTTTGCGCAACATGGTGACGTTGGCGGCAATCGTTTCGTGGTCAGGTGCCGTGGCGCTACCGGTGACACCTTTCATACTCACATAGTAGACAAATCCCGTTGCCACTTCTCGGAGTAACGGAATCCGTTGCAACCTGCTGGTTTGGGTCCAGAGTGCAATCCAGTCCATCCCCCAGTGAACCACGTTGTCCCGGAGAGGTCCGGCTTCTTCAAGCGGGAGGTCGACTATGAGCAGCCCATCGACTCCGGCCGCTTTACACCGTTGTGCGCACGCGGCATATCCCATCTGTAAGACTGGATTCACATAACCAAACAAAATGATGGGTGTTGTGCGTATCTGGCGGAATGCCGCGATGGTATCGAGGGTTTGAGCAAGGTTAACCCCGTGGGTTAAGGCAAGGTGACACGATTGTTGAATAACAGGACCGTCGGCCGTAGGATCGCTATAGGGAACGCCGACTTCGATGATGTCCGCCCCAGCATCGGAAAGGGCGCACAACAACGGCAGCGTCAGGTTCGGATGCGGGTAACCGGAAGTAAGATAAGGAATAAGTGCCGGTTGGCGTTTTGTTGCGAGCAGACGCAGCGTGGCGGTAATGTTGGTCAAAGATTGTGACACGATTAGACGACCTGAGTGTGAGCACGTTGACACGGTTGTTTGTAGCATGTTACCACGCCGACAAAGGTTTCCTGCCAAGACTGCCACAGCTTTTGGGCAGAGGCGAATATTTGTTCCCCCGAAATGAAAGGAAAAATGATGTCTGATTTAACTCCCCAAGAAATTTTCGAAGAACGAATCGCGGAAGGGCTAAGAAAAAATCCCGACGAAGCCAAACGAATCAATGCGGTCTTTCAGTTCAAGATCAGTGGTCCGGATGGCGGCGACTGGGTCGTAGATCTTACCGTACCCGAAGTACGGGAGGAAGTGGCGACTGATGCGCAGTGTACTGTGACGATGCGTGACAAAGACTTTGTCGACATGGTTGAGGGCACATTGGCGCCCACACAAGCGTTTATGACAGGCAAATTGGGTGTCGATGGCGATATCGGACTGGCCATGAAACTTCAAGCCATCTTCAATCTCCAAGGTTAGGCACCACCGATGTATTGGTGCTTGACTGCCACAGCCCGCTCCCGTCGACTTATTTGACGCTCCCTCCGCTCCCATCTCATTTGTCCAGACGGTGGTACGTCGAATAAGCGATGTATCGTCAGTTGAGGAAAACCATGAATTTGTCATTGTCTTCTGCGGATTTGCCGTTAGGCGGAATCCGGGTGTTGGATTTGTCTCGTCTGTTGCCGGGTCCCTATTGTTCGTTAGTCCTGTCCGATCTTGGAGCCGATGTTGTGAAAATCGAAGATCCGGATGGTGGAGATTATTTGCGGTACATGCCGCCGATTACCAATGGTGTCGGTGCTATGTTTTCCGCCTTGAACCGGGGAAAAAGGAGTATTGTGCTATCGCTTAAGACCGACGTGGGCCGCAAAGCTTTTTTTCGTCTTGTCGAAACCGCCGACGTCGTTCTCGAGACCTTTCGACCCGGCGTCATGGACAGATTGGGTTGTGGACATGCGGTGGTGTCCAAACACAACCCTAAGGTTGTGTACTGTAGCATAACAGGTTATGGCCAAGAAGGGCCCTACGCCGGTCGCGCCGGACATGACATCAACTACATTGCGTTGGCAGGTCTTTTGGGGCAGAATGGACCCCGTCTGGGTGATCCCGCAGTTCCCAATTTTCAAGCAGCCGATATCGCCGGTGGTGCGTGGGTAGCCGCAACACGAATCATCGCCGCCTTATTCGCACGACAAGCTGGTGCACCGGGGGGGGTTATTGATGTTTCTATGACGGAAGGGGTCGCTTCGCTGTTGACCGCGGCTTCGGCGGCAGTGGCAGCCGGTGCCCCGGAACCGGAACGTGGGGACGATACGCTGAGTGGTGGGCGGGCTTGTTACGCGACGTATCGAACAAAAGACGGGGGATATATGGCGCTGGGCGCGTTGGAACCGAAATTCTGGAAGGAGTTCTGCAAAGTAGTGGGCCGGCGGGAATGGGAAACCCGGCAATTTGAAACCGGAGAGTCCGGAATTCGGTTAAAGGCGGAGGTTGCGGGATTATTTGCGGAACGTACCCGTGGTGAATGGGAGAAGATTTTTGAGCCAGTCGATGTTTGCTGCGAGCCAGTGCTGACACTGGGCGAAGCCGCACGCCATCCGGCGGTGAATCGAGCGAGATGGGCTGATTGTGGCAAGAATGGAGAGTACACTCGGCAATGGGTCAACACGCCTGTAGCCCCGGGTGGACGTGTGATGCGGGAACAATCCGCGCCGGCTTTGGGACAACACACACGAGAGATATTGTTCGAGGCAGGTTTTACGGAAGAGGAAATCGTGTCCTTGACGGGCGGATGACGTAGTCTTGACGATTGCGGAGGTGGAACACAGGGCAATGAATGACCAACGGGTACTGGTGGTGGATGACTTTCCGGAAATCGTGGTGCGACTGGAGCGTTTGCTTCTCGCGCAGGGATATCGCGTCGAGACCGCTGCTACCGGACGAGAGGCATTACGAAAGCTCGACGATGGATTTCAAGGAGTGGTACTGCTGGATTTGGGCCTACCGGATTTCGAAGGACTTGATTTGTTGGACCAGATGGTCCGGTCGCGGGATTCGGAGGCGATTCAAGTCATTATTCTCACCGGATTCAACGATACACAGAATGCGGCCGAAGCGGTCAAACACGGCGCTTTTGACTACATCCCGAAAACCCCCGGAATGGATGACCGAGTATTTGTATCGGTGCAGCGGGCGTTTGAATCCATTGTGTTAAAGAAAAAGGTCCGTAACTTAACTGACGAGCTTGAATCAAGGCGGATGTTTTCCGACATCGTAGCGCAAAGCGACCCGATGCTTGATGTGTTTGAGCAGTTGAAAAATGTGGTTCAGTCAAGGGTCACGGTGCTGATTCACGGGGAGAGTGGTACAGGAAAAGAGTTGGTTGCCCGGGCGATTCACAATCACGGACCCCGAAGTCGTAAACCATTCGTGGCGATCAACTGCGCCGCGATTCCGGAGCAACTTCTTGAAAGTGAGCTGTTTGGCCACGAAAAGGGTGCGTTTACAAGTGCTGTGAGCAGAAAGGTGGGCCTTTTCGAACAGGCAGATGGCGGTACCGTATTTTTGGACGAAATCGGGGAAATGAATCAGGCGTTGCAAGCCAAAATCCTCCGTTTTTTACAGGAGCGAGAGTTTCAGAGAGTAGGCGGTACTGACGTCATGCGCGTCGACGTACGAATACTGAGCGCAACTCATCGCGACTTAAGTGAGGAAGTGGCAGCGGGGCGGTTTCGTCAGGATTTGTACTATCGGCTTGCCGTCTTTCAGGTAACATTGCCGCCGCTGCGCGAACGGAGGGGGGATACCAGGTTGCTCGTCCAGCACTTTTTGAACAATTTTGCAAGAGAGGAACAACGCGAAGTACCGGCGATGTCGGAGCAGGCGTTGCGAGTGCTGGAAAACTACAGTTTTCCGGGCAATGTGAGGGAGTTGCAAAATATCGTTAGCCACGCAGCGATCGTATGCACCGGGGACGCGATTACTGTGAAGGATCTGCCGAAATCGGTTGTGGATACGGTGCAGCGGGCGCCGACTCCGCGTGCGGCGCCGGCCGATTTTATTCGTGCGCTGGACCAAACCATTGTGCACCCCGAGGACATTCCGCCGATTGAGTTGGTGGAGGCAGAATTGATACGCCGCGCAATCGAATTACACGACGGCAATATTACCTTGGCCGGTGAGCGTTTGGGGCTGAGCAGGGCAACGGTGTACCGCCGAGTGGAGAAGTTGGGGATCAAGAAAGGGTGAGAGGGTCAATCTTTCAATAGTTGAGCAATTTCGTTGAGTTTTTGCGGATCCGTACGATTGGCTTCCGACGCGAGTTGTAAAGTCCGGATGCCTAGTTCCCGATACAATGAAATCAATTCCGGGGCAACCAACTCCATGGCGCTTAAGTGAGCGCGCACGACAGAAACATCCCCACGGGCAATTGGACCGGTTAATGCCTCCGGCAACCCTTTTTCCGCGACATTGTCGATCGTTGTCTGCCACAGGGGAAGCAACGACGTAACGGCGTCATTGCGGGTCAATCCCACCATTGTCAAAGCCGATGCCGCGGCGCTGAACAAAGCAATCGCTGCGTTTGACGCCAAGACCCCCGCTACGTGGTAGAGGGGTCGCAGGTGCGCCGGTAACGGCCGCGGAAGAACGCCTAGTGAAAGCAGAAACGTTGTCACTCGCGAGAGAGCGTCCGGTTCCCCTTCAACAAACCAGGCAGCCGATTTGGCAGCGTCCGCCGCCCGTTGTGGATTTACAAAACTCTGCAGGGGGTGGGCACCGGCAACGGACCACGCCGAAGGAACTGCTTCACGCAACACGTCGGCTGCAAGTGCGCCGGAACAATGCACCCAGGCGGTTTTGGGCAGGTGGGGATTCTGAATCGTTACCTGGTGGGCGGCCGATGCGATGTGTTCATCTGACGTTGTGATCCACAACAGTTCGGTGTTATCGGAAACGTCTAAGGTTGCGCCATATTGGGTCGGTATTCCGGTGATTTCAGTGGTACGTTTAGCTCCAACTTCTGTAAGATTGTAACTGCCGGTAATGGTGTGTCCTGACTCCCGACATAGAATGAGGAGCGCTCGTCCGACCCGACCTGCGCCGACGACGAAGACGTTCATATATGGTCTCCGGAGTAAAGGTGCCGGGTATGGATGTGGTTGAGGACCGCTTTCGGGACCAATGTGTCACACGGAAGGCCGGCAAGGAGGCGCTCCCGGACTTCTCGGCTGCTCAACGGAGGAAGTGGCGGGGAAGCCGGTTCCCCAGGCGGCGGAACGGTCCCAGTTCGATGCAGAACGATAAACGGAAGCAATTCCCGAAGGCGGTCCCAGTCTTTCCAAAGATGTGACTCGGCAAAAATATCGGATCCGACAACCAGAAAGAACGCGGTGTTTGGGTTTTGCCGTTGAAGTTCGGCGACCGTGTCCACGGTGTAGCTGGTACCTCCCATCTCTCGCTCAATTTCCGAAACCAAGACGCGATCGCCGAAAATCTCACACGCAAGACGTGCCATGGTGCTTCGTTCCGAAAATGGTAACAATTCTGTTCGTTTTGCTAACGCATGTCGAAAAACGGGAATCCACCATACTTGCTGGGCGCTTGATGTCGACAGCACGTAGGCTGTTGCCAAGACATGGGCGATATGTGGCGGATTGAAGCTGCCGCCGAGCAAGGCGACTGCGGTGGGAGCTTTTGAGGTCACGTTGATATCTCCGGGTATAGCAGAAACTCCGCACGCCGCTCGATGAAACTCAGACGGTCGGCCTCCATCATGTCCATGATGTCATTTGGCTCCTGGCCATCTTCAATAGCGCGCCGAATCCGGCCGTCGCCAAACAACAGATCGATGGCGAGCCTATCTCCAACAAATTCATATACTTCCGTTCGCCATTGAAGGTCGGCGGGCCACAGGCGGTAAAGTGTCGACAACAACGTTATCGACGTCCGCAGTGGTTGAAAGAGGGCGGGTTGGTGAACATGGATTTGCAGACCACCGCAGCGTTGCCCGCGAAATTTGTGGAACGTCGGCTGTATATATAATGGGCGGAACATCACTCCGGGTAATTGTTGTTTTGCAAGCTCCTCCGCTAAGATAACGGGCTCGATCCACGGCGCTCCAAATAGTTCAAATGGACGCGTAGTACCGCGTCCCTCGGACACATTTGTACCCTCCAACAAACATTGCCCGGGATATACAAGGGCAGTTTCCGGTGTCGGCATGTTGGGAGACGGCAATACCCATGGTAATCCGGTATCGCGGTACGTGGACATTCGTGACCAATTCTTCAGTGGAATCACTGTTAGTTCGAGGTCCATGTGGCGTTCCGCAGCGAACATCCGCGCGAGTTCGCCCGGCGTCATCCCATGGCGGGTCGCAATGGGATGCATTCCCACAAACGACGACAATTCGGGTTGAACGAGGTTCCCTTCGACTGCACCACCGATGGGGTTGGGCCTGTCAAGGACCACAAAGTGTGTTCCAACCAGGGCAGCGACCTCCATACACAACATCATGGTGTATATGAAGGTATAGTACCGGCTTCCAATGTCCTGGATGTCGAAGATGATACAATCTAGATCTACCAGGGTTTCGATAGGTGGCCTCAGGGAGTCTTCAGTGGTCCCATACAAACTTGTCACGGGTATGCCGATTATTGGGTCTATGGATTCGTTCACGGCAATCATGTCCTGCTCGGTGCCCCAAATACCATGTTCCGGTGCAAAAAGGCGTACCAACTCTACATCGGGAAGATTTCTAAGGGTCAACGCCAGGTGTCTGAGTTGGGAATCCACGGTAGTTGGATTACAAATCAAGCCAACGCGTTGCCCAAAGCGGCGATAGGTGCCATCCGCAAGAAACTGTTCACAGCCGGTTCGAATTGTCATACTACGTTTCTCCATTGTCGAAGGCGGAGTCTAACCCCTGCGCGGCGGAATACAACTCCATGCATCCGTTTTTGACATTTGTGCCACATGAGATGCTGTTGCGGGCACAAAAGTGGCGCAGTTGGGTTGGTTGGAGTCATTCATGGGCGAACGAAGTCGAAATCTAGCCATCTGGGTGCTTCCGGAATGTGATTCTGGCCCGCTGGGGATCGGGAACACGACGGGAATCGTTGTCGACAATACAAGATTGGCCGAAACGACGAAAACGCAGTTTCACCAAAAATCGAGAGAACCGCTGTGTGATCTTGTCCTGGTGGTCCCCCGATCCGGAAATTGGGAACCTGTATTAACCGATTTCGGTGAATTTGGCGAGATAAAGACCGCCGCAAAACCCGACGGGACCTGGGGAGATTTTCTTAAGCAGTTGGTTTTGTTGGCATTCGAAGATGGTTACGAGTGCTGCGCAATTACGTTTTCCGGATTCGGCCCAGAACTGATAAAAACACTTAAGATTGCGTTTGAGTTACTTAGCGACGGAAGCCAAGTTGTGCTGAAAAGTTGGCCAGACGGTCGACTGCATTGTTTGGGGTTGGGGGGAGTGTATTTGGAATGTATCCGTGATGTTCCGTGGGGCACGGTCGGAGAGTCGATGTTTATCGAGAGCGAAGCGCTGCGGTGGCATCGGTCGGTTCGGAGGTTTTGAGCCGCTCGCGCCAACCCTTACGAGCGTTTTCGACGAAGCGAAACATTTTGTCCCGATCTTTGACGCCGGCACTCTGTTCGATTCCGCCGGCGACATCGACGCCGCTGACCGGCAGGGAAACCACCATGTCAAAGACGTTGTCCGGTGTGAGACCTCCTGCCACTACTGTGACACATTGGTGGGCCACCTGGCTTGCCAACTCGCGGTTTATAAGCCGGCCCGTTCCTCCGGGTGCAAACGGGTCGTAGGTGTCCACAAGGCATAATCCGGATCTGTTCAACATGGGCTCACGTTCGTGGGATAACGTTGTCTTGGGGACCGATACACGGCTATGTTCTGCAGCGACTATAGCTTTCGCGATGTCGTCGGCTGTACGTAGGCGAATCGCACGAAATGCGGGTGCATCGACTTGCGACAGCAGTTCATTCGATTCATCTCCGTGGAGCTGAACCATGTCAATTTTAGTTAATTTAACAATTCGGTTTATTTCGATAACGGGATGATTGACGAATATACCCACTGCCGAAACCGAGTTTGGCAACCGCGAGATAATTTTGCCTGCGAGTTCCGGGGGCACATATCGTTTCGATGGCGACCAAAAGTTAAAACCGAGCCAATCCGCTCCGGCGTCCACTGCGGCCAAAGCGTCATCAAGCGTTGTCATTCCACACATTTTTACGATGAGTCCCCGCGGTTCCTCATTCATCGGCGCCGCCCAAATGCCGCAAATGTCGCCCCGGATCTTCCGCCGCCACAAGGCTTTCTCCGATGAGGAAGGCCACAAAACCATAGGTTTCCAGCAGTTGAATGTCTGTTCGTGTGTGGATTCCGCTTTCGCTTATTGCAACGACATCTTTGGGTATTTGCGGCCCAAGTTCTTTGCTGACGTTGAGATCGGTTACAAATGTGTGCAGGTTACGGTTGTTGACTCCGATACAACGGGCGCCAAGCCGCAGAGCGAATTCGAGTTCCAATTCGTCATGAATTTCGACCAATGGAGTCATTCCATGGTCCAAAATGACCTGAAACAGTTCACCCAGCAAACCCTCAGCCAATGCGCTCACAATGAGTAGTACTGCATCGGCGCCGGCGGCACGAGCACGGTGAATCTGCCAGGAATCAATCACAAATTCCTTACACAACAGAGGTGTATCGACAGTTGCGCGAACGGCTTCCAGACGCTCAAAACTTCCTCCGAAGAACCGGGCGTCGGTAAGCACGGAAATCATCGCCGCGCCTGCCGCAGCGTATGTTTTAGCCAGGGAGACCGCGTCGAGATTTTTGCGGATGACGCCGCGGGAAGGTGATTGCTGTTTGATTTCGGCAATAATATTTGAACGCAGATCCGTTTGGGGCGAATTTCGGAGCCTTGAAACCACGTCCTGTGCCGGAGGAATACCGCGGATCTGATCGAGAAGGAAGGATGTGGAAATTTGCCGTTTTTGCTCGGAAATTTCTCCCGCTTTGTGTTCGAGGATCCGAGCGAGGGAAGACGGGATTGTCATGAATGAAGTTCCTGGGTAATACGCACAACGTGTTGAAGTACGGATAGGGGGGCACCCGTTTCGATAACGTTGGTCGCCAGTTTCACTCCGTCAACCAACGTTGGAACCACTTCGGCGATAAACAGGGCCGCACCCGCGTTGAGCGCAACGACATTTTTGTGGGGTCCGGGGCAATTTCCCGCCAGAACTTTTCGAATCAGCATAGCGTTGTCTTCTGCGTCCCCACCCGCGAGTTCGGATGCGTGGCAAGGCTCCAATCCAAATGACCGTGGTTCGATGGTCAATGAATGAACCGTGTCATCGGTTACCAGCATTGCATAGGTGGTTCCTGCAAGCGTGATTTCGTCCATTCCGTCACTGCCGTGTACACAAAGTGCCCGTTTTACACCAAGACTCACCAATGCGTGAGCAACATCGCTCAGTCGCTCTCGATCATAAATTCCAATGAGCTGGTGCGTAGCAAATGCCGGGCTCACCAAAGGTCCAACCAAATTAAAAAGAGTGCGGAATCCCAACTCACGGCGAACCGGCGCAACATGACGCATGGATGCATGATGTGAGGGCGCGAACAAGAACGCAAACCGTGTTTCCTCCATGCAGTGACGCAACTGGTTGTCATCGAGCTGAATCGATACACCAAGTGATTCCAAAACGTCCGCACTGCCACAACGTGACGACACCGAGCGGTTACCATGCTTCGCTACGCGGACACCCGCGGCGGCAACAACAAAAGCGACTGCCGTCGAAATATTGAATGTACCCGCATGATCACCACCCGTTCCACATGTATCGAGAACGGGGCCAGGTCCGAAGTTTACCCTACGCACCATTTGCCGCATGGCGTTGGCTGTTCCAACGAGTTCGGCAAGGGTCTCGCCACGCATCTTTAACGCAGTGAGAAAAGATGCAATCGCGGCGTCCGACCATTCACCACGCATCATGCCGGATAAAGCAACCGTCATCTCAGATTCACTGAATAACTGTCCTTTAGCCGAACGAACTACGAACTCCTGTGGTGACCAGTTGCTCATGGATCTCCCGGGGCCGATTGGTTCTTTAAGGAATCCCAATACTCATTTATATCAATCAACCAGTTATTTAATAACTGTTTGCCCGCGAGTGTTAAAATACTCTCCGGGTGAAACTGAACCCCCTGGGTTGGATGGGTCCGGTGGGCCACTCCCATAATTTCGCCGTCGTCCAACGACGTTGCGATCACGTCCAAGTCTCGGGGGGTAGACGCAGGGTCAATAACCAATGAATGATAACGTGTTGCATCAAATGGGTTTGGCAAATTACGAAACACGCCGACGTCGTGGTGCGTAATCGCAGAAGTTTTTCCGTGCATAATCCGTTTCGCTCGGATGATCGTGCCACCGAACGCCTGCCCGATGGTTTGGTGCCCCAAACAAACCCCGAGAATGGGAATGTGTCCACTCAGCGTGTGAACGAGTTCCAAACAAATACCCGCTTCGTTGGGGGTGCACGGTCCCGGGCTCAGCAGAATTCCGGCAGGCCGTTTTTCGGCGACCGCCGCGACGCCAATCGCATCATTCCTGTAAATTTCGAGTTTTGCGCCCAACTCCCCTAGATATTGTACAATATTGTACGTAAAGGAATCATAGTTATCGATTACGACAATCATCGTTTGTCCTTTGTTTGTAATCGCTGCGCCATGGCAATTGCCCGAAGTACGGCTGTTGCTTTGGCTTCGGTCTCATCACACTCCAACTCCGGAATCGAATCAGCGACAATCCCCGCGCCTGCCTGGACGGCAAATCTGCCATTTTTATATAAAAATGACCGGATTGCGATGCAGAGATCGATGTTTTCCGAGTAGTCGATGTATCCCACTGCCCCTCCGTAAACACCACGAGGAACCGGCTCCAATTCTTCGATGATCTCCATCGCCCGGACCTTGGGTGCACCGGATAACGTTCCTGCGGGGAAGGTGGCGCGGATAACGTCTGCAGGGCCGAGTTCCGGGATAATGGTTCCGTGTACGCCGCTGACCAAGTGCATCACGTGCGAGTATCGTTCAACAACCATCGTGTCATGAACACGCACAGAACCGGGTTGCGATACACGGCCAACATCGTTTCGGCCCAGATCCAGCAACATCACATGCTCAGCGATCTCTTTGGGGTCGTTGCGTAACTCGTGCTCCGCTTTTTCGTCGTCGAGGGCATTTGTTCCGCGTTTGCGGGTGCCGGCGATGGGACGAACTTCGATACGATCACGCGTTAATCTCACGAGCAATTCCGGCGATGAACCCGAAATACAGTAATCAAACAACCGCACGAAAAACAAATACGGCGATGGATTCAAGGTGCGCAACATTCGATAAACATCGAATGGGTCGACGGGTACAACCGGCGTTTCAAACCGTCGCGACAGCACAACTTGGATAATGTCTCCGGCCAAAATGTATTGTTTTGCTGCGTCAACGGCTTCACAAAAGGCCGCACGGGACAAAGACTCGTGTTGGATTGGGCACGGTGGAGTGTTGATGGGCGGACGGTCGATGGGAACAGCCGGCGCGGAATAGCGAAACAGCCGCTCGGTCGTATCGTCAATTCGCCGGCACGCGGCATTGTATGAGGCTTCGGCGGACGGGTCATTCTCATCAAGCCGGGCATGAGCCACGACTTTCACCGATTGGCGAGAAGAATCAAAGATACACACCAAGTCCGTCAGCACAAAACCCGCTTCGATGTCGGCTTCCCCACGTTTCGATTTTTCTGGAAGTGTTTCAAACCATCGTGCGGCATCGTAAGACAAAAAGCCAACCAATCCACCCGAAAATCTTGGCAAATCTTGGTTGACCACCGGCTGTTGCTCACGGAGAAACGCCACCAGTTCCGCCGCGGGATCGGTGGTGATTCGGGAACACGAGGTTCCATCGGGCAGCGTTATGGTGAAAATTTCGCCACGAATAGTCACAATTGCATGAGGACGCGTGCCAACAAAAGAGTATCGACCCCATTGCTCACTTCCGGCTGCGCTTTCGAGCAAAAATGAAGATTTGCCGTCATCCAGTGCAAGAAATGCCGAAACCGGTGTAAGCGTGTCCGCTTGCAATTCACGATAAACGGGTATTGTTTTTCCTTTGGTGGATAGTTGGGCAAATTCGCTAAACGAGGGAAAGTACATCGGTGTCGGTTCTCGGTGGTGGTTTTGGGTACGTGTACTACTTCACCGGTGGTGATTTTGAAGACAAAAGCGTTGCGTACCTCTTGTCAGAACATTTCAATCATGAAGGATCTCGTTTCTGAGTGCACGTGGTTATGGCTGAATCTATCACGAGAAAACAACAACGCCAAAGGGAGCACGATGGCTCAGGAAATCGGTGTCCAAGTACTATACTTCGCTGTTTGTCGCGATATTGTCCGGTTGTCGGAAGAAAAGGTATTTATTCGTCCCGGAGCCACGGTGGCGGATCTGGTAAAGCATGTTGGCGTTCTTCATCCCGACCTGTGTCGGGTGCTGCCCAGCGTACGTTGTGCTCTCAACCGGGAATTTGTGGCCTCAAATGAGCTGGTCTCCGAAGGAGATGAGGTTGCATTGGTGCCACCCGTCTCCGGAGGTACGCCCGTAGTCGAACGTTTTGTCATCAGCGCGGAACCCATTGACGCCAACAGCGCGGTAGGGCTGTTGGATGACCCGCCCGGCCAGCGGGGAGCACTGGCTACGTTTGCCGGCATTGTTCGTGCAGACAGCCAATCAAAAACCATAGAACGCCTTGAATATCAGGCGTACGCCCCCATGGCGATCGCCCAATTGACTCGAATTGAGGTCGAGGTGCGGTCTCAGTGGAAAATTTTGAGTATGGCCGTCGTTCATCGAATTGGAACACTCGCCGTTGGTGAAGTCGCAGTCAGCATTGCCGTCAGTAGCGCGCATCGAGCCGCAGCGATGGAGGCATGCCGGTACATTATTGAACGTTTGAAGCAGGACGTGCCGATTTGGAAAAAGGAAACGGCCAGCGATGGTTCCGAATGGTGGGGGCGCGGATCTTAAGGCACGTCGAGGATGGGCCGACCGAGACAGGACCGACGGAGTAGGCCAGTGGCGCGCGTAATGTAGTTTTTCACTCAAACACCCTGTGAGAGGGTCAGCGGAAATAGATAAGTGAACCCTGTTCGGCTAATTTAGGCTGCCTTGTCCAGTCCCGTCCTTGCGCCATATTCCCGATATGACTCGGTTTTTTCCGGGCATCGTGGCCAAAATCCTCGCGTCCAAGTCCGTCCCCATATTTTTTCACAAACTCAATGTGTTCTTTTCTAACTTAGTACAGCGTTTGTAGCAGAAACACCAACGCATCACGGCAACTTTCTGGGTCGTAACCGTAACGGCTGTACATCATTTTGAGCGTCGTTTCGACCTTGGCAAGTTGGCGTGGCTCCAGTGAAGATGGGCCGTCTGCGTAATAACGCAGAATTTCTGAACGGGCGCGTTGGACCGCCTCCTTGTGGCGTTCAAAATAAGCTTCACGCAGCGATTCAAACAGATTCGAAAACAACTCCTCATAACGAATCGTTTCGCCATGATGGTCCAGCGCCCACGCACCAATACGACTGATGACTTCTTGACGAAATACCTTGCTCGCTTTGGAAATATTGAAGTCCTGTTCCATCTGCGTCATGAAGAGTTCGTCCGGGTCTTCAATTGCG
Source organism: Myxococcales bacterium (assembly GCA_013360285.1). GTDB lineage: Bacteria > Myxococcota_A > UBA9042 > JABWCM01 > JABWCM01 > JABWCM01. The sequence continues at coordinate 1,998 of JABWCM010000107.1, read as the reverse complement.
CCGGTGACAGGATTAACGATTTTTTCTCCCTTTACGGAATATCTCGCGTGAGTCACGTAGCGGTTGAACAAATCGCGGTATTGGTTTTCGCTGACAAGCCCCAATGCATCCAGAAACTCAGCATCGACGCGGTCCAAGTACTTTTTCCGAACGACATCAATAAACTCACGACAGGCGTGATACGGCCCGTCGGGTTTCACTTTCAGAAACTCATATACCGACACGTCGGCCACGAGGTTTTCCAGTTCGTGTAACACCGCCAATGGCGAAAGCGTCGCAAATCGTTCATTTTGAGTTGCGTTCAATAGGACTGTCTTCATCTCACGGGGGGAGGCGCCCAGGCCACCTTCATAGTCCAGTGGACTGCTGCCCTCCGCCAACATGGTCGGCAAGACGGCGCGAAGTTCTTTTGACTGCTCCAATGGAAGGGCTAGCGGCGCCTCGCCGGTCGTATATAACTCCGCCTTGTCCAATGGACTTAAGTTTGCAATCACTGCCTTAAGTGACGGAGGGTATCGGTCCGGGTCGGGGCGTTTCATCCGCGTCAAAACCGCCCACAACGCCGCGATCCAGGTAGTGTGCGGCGCCACTTTTTTGCTGATCGCTGTGTACCGAAGTTGCTGGTCGTATACCTCTTGTTCATGGCGATAATTCAGCAGATACGGCGCACGAATTAGCTCAATTCTGCCTTTGAACGACGCAAACGCATGATGTTCTTTAAACGCGTTCAGATGCAACTCATTGGATGTGGCCAAAAAGACAACATCTAAATACAAAATCGAATACGGCAATGCTACCGAAGACTTCTCGCAAGTGGCCAAAAGGTATTTGTATGACTCCATCGGCTTTTCAAGGAGATCATTGAACTCAATAATACCGCGATTTGCATCAACGAGGTCTCCGTACGGCTCATAAAGCGACAAATTCTGTAACGCTGCAGGAAGGTTGCCGATGCTCCGATCGCTTGTGACCTGGCGGACCGCCGCGTCCACGTGCAACTGGGGTTCCACCGTGACGGCAGCCCTCCGATATCGCCGCGACACCGTGATTCGTTCGACTTGTACATGCCGAAGAACGCTCGGCAAATCGCCGTGGTAAACATTCAGCAACGTGTCAAAAATCTTTTTGGATCGTGGTGATAGATCTCCATGCAGCAAGTAGTCACTTACGCGGAAGTTTTCTTCATTTAAGCCGCTGTCGAGTGCTTTTTGTATGACTTCGGTGCGATGTGTCTTCGGAATCAATAAGAGCGGGTGGTCGCACAGATCCGCCGGCAATCGTGCGTCAATATCCTCATCGTCAAGGAAGGCATAACTGTCGATGACAGGTTTGGTGTCAGTCGTGTCGCCGAACCCCAAACGTTTTTTCGAGACTTTCGCAGTCGGAAACACCCAGCCGAAGGTATATAGAGCCCCTTCCGGAAGTGTGCTGTAATGCTCAAGCGCCCGTTGTAAACACGCGACGATCGAGGATTTGGCCGACCCGTTGGGGCCATGCAGCATGATGAGTTGGGTCACCCTGCCGTTTCGGGCGGAAGAACGGATGGCTCGTACAAGAGCATTTTGGACGCTCTCTTGGCCGACAACCTTGTCTCGGCCCTCGTCCCAGGGGCAATCGAACAAATTATACCGGATCGTTGTCCCCGTGGCGCTCTTTATGCGCTGATGTCCGTAATAGTCAATCGCGTCGGCCAGGTATTGCGGAGCGCTGCGCGCATGAATCCTCGGTTGACTACAAAACAGTTCAAACCAAGCCGCAAAACTCAAAACGTGTCGATTTCGTTTGAAAGAATCTTCGACCTGACTGCCGATACCCTGAAGAATACTGAGTGGATCCATGAATCAATCGCTCATTAGGTAGGAATCCGGCGAGCTACAGTTTGCCAAACCCCTCGATGAAGAGGGTCAGCTTCAAGCCGGGAGTGACCCTGGTCGAGCTAATTTAGCGCTGAATTGGCCGGGACCGGACTGAGGAATATCGGGAATATTCCGCAAGGAC
>JABWCM010000106.1 GCA_013360285.1 Myxococcales bacterium | reverse complement strand
CTCAACCACCTCGCCCGCGGCAATCTGATTACACAAGGTGTCGGGGAGAAGGCGGACTTCCCCCCGTTGTAGCGCCCTGAAACGGCGACTGTTTTCCTCTATCTGCCCGATTTCCACGCGTCGTAAGCCTCCAATATCTCTGCCGTCTGCACACCGAGGTCCTGTACCGCCTCCAGTTGCCTGATCGCCTCTGCCCGCTCACCACGTAACCGCATCTGCCGTGCCTGCTCAAACATAAACGTAGCCATGTTATGAATTTCCACGGGTCCGATTTCCTTTTCTCTGTAAGATAACCTTGTTTCTTTGTTGTTTAAGACGGAAAAGGCTTCCTCCAATAAACCGGTAATAGCGTGCCGTATGGCAGATTCCATACCCTGATGAGTCGGTTTTGGAGCGTATCGATCCCTCAATTGCCCCATCATACGGCGGATGTCCTCTGGGTGGCAGGTCCAATGCAAACCAAGTCTGCCAAAGTAGTTTGCTTTTTTGATCCGTTCATATTCGTCGCCAAGCGACTGCTCCAACGATACAACCGCTGTTGTGGAAACAGCGCCGTGCAACAACTCGATTTTGTTGAGCGCAATCGCCGCCGTAGCAATACGTGCGGCGGCTGCGAGAGACAACGAAGTACCATGGAGACATTCCGACAACTGAAGACGTCCATCAAAAGTAGAGCGAAGCCCGTTCACCTCGCGCTCCGGCCATCCCCACTTACGAATCCATGCCGCATTTTCCGCCGATATGCGTGGATAATACTCCATTAACCCCCTCAATCGTTCATGTAGTTCTTGTTCATAAAACGAATGCGTGAAACGCCGCAACCAGAGACACATCAAGCCATCAAGTGGAAGAGCCGCAGGGTCATCTTTGACGGCCTTCGCAGATTGCCCAACCCAGTGATATGCCCCTGATTCCGCTTCAATCGCGGTACCAAGCTGATTCAACTTCGATTCCAATATCGCTCGGACGATTTCTTTTCCGTTAAGATAACCCTTGTCAACCAGAAGCCGGGATAAACTGAGCCCCTTTCGGGTAGCCTCTTCCATCGCTTTATCGATCAGTGTTTCGGCAGTGGGGCGTAATTCTTTCAATGCCAAATAAAGCGACTCATTGTTACCTACGCCCCGTTCACGCGCCATGGTCACTTTGCCTTCGCGAAGCCCGACGTCTAAAGTTACTTGATCGTTCACCAACACGGTCAGCCGCCCTGAAGCCTCTGTCTCGGCCATCGCCCTGAGCACTGGAAACAACGCACCATCATAGGTCTGACCACGATCCAGAGGGTCCACGTATCCATCCTCGGCTGCGAACGTTCCCAATGCCGCAACCGAACCTACGTGCCCATAAACCCCAACAAGTTCTGACGGTTGTTGCATAAATATTCCTCCTGACGCGCTGCTTTTCGAAAATCCGGTTTCGCCCAACCACAACACGTACGCCGGTTTTGCCAAATATTGGGTTGGATGTAACTCGATTCGACTCAACAACTTCCCGCTACGCCTCACACGGTCGATGTGGCCTTGGCCATAAGCGCTCGCAGGAATTTGCGCATATGGGTAGGATACAACAGGTGGCGACATCAAGACCATGGCCGCACTACCGCATGTTGACAAGGTGTGCTGCCGTTCGCGGTTTTGAGGCAACCTTAAGTCGGAGGAGCCACATACAGCATCATTACGAAGATACAATGCAAAAGCTGACCCTCCCCATGAACGATACCTATATCCTGAGCGACCTACATCTCGGCGAGGGTCGTTCTCCTGAAAGTCGCCGTTTTGCCCGGCTTGAGTCGTTTTTTTACGATCAGGAGTTCGCCAATTTTATCGACAGGGTCATTGTCGAGAGTATGGTACGCCGAAACACAGCCCATCTTATACTCAACGGCGACATTTTTGATTTTCTCACATTAATCCGTGTTCCCGACTCCAGAGTACTCCGCACGGAACGATTTCGGTTACACCGCAGCGAATACCGCTTTGGACTCGGATCGAGCGCCGCAAAAAGCGCGTGGAAAATCGAACGTATCGTACGAGGCCACCCTGGATTTTTTCTTGCGATCCTTCGGTTTTTAGAGGCCGGACACCGGATCACGATTATCCGTGGAAACCACGATGTTGAGCTTTATTGGGGCGCTGTACAGGAAAAATTGGTCACCACACTAGCCGATATAGCAAAAAACAATGGTTTTTCAACGTGGACGCCTGAAAAGCTTGCTGCTCAATTGACCATTGAGCAATGGTTTTATTATGAGCCGGATCGGATGTATATCGAACACGGCCACCAATACGATGCCGGCAACTCATTCCGATTTCCTTTCAACCCCGTCTTACCGTCGCACCTTACAGGAGAAGACACCGAAATACTGGACTACCCAACCGGTTCCATCTTTGTCCGAATGATGTACAACAAACTAAAACAAGTGGACCCATTTTCGACTCACTTTGTGTCACTAGACCGTTATTTAGTTCTATTTGGGAGAGCCACATTTATTGATATAATTAGAGCACTTACACTTCACTTTCCATTCTTTTTCCGTGCAATTAAGGCCGCCAGGTTTTTTGAGCTTCACGGGATGGACGACGTGGCAAGGCTCAACGACCAACGAATCGCCGAATACAGCCGGAAAAAGAACATGCCGACAGAAACCATTCAGTTGCTTGCCGGACTGATGCGAGAACCGGTCGGCAAAACCAAATATTCGTTGGTTCAAGAAGCGTTTCGACCGGTGATTCGGGCAACCGCCACTTTCAGCGCAATCGCCTTGCTGAGCGTGAGTGCGTGGTTCCTCTTGTTCACGCTGATACAGGGCAGCGGGTTGTTAACGTCAGGTTTGTTCTTACGCGCAAGCCTACTGGGGATCTTAGCTGTCGCAACCGTAGCCGGACTGTTTGTCCTGTTTACAACCGTTCATCGCAAAATTCGCACACCTGTGGACCCGTCCACGGTCATTTATTTCCAAAAAGCCGAAGAAATTGCGAAAATACTTAAGGTTCCTATCGTTGCCATGGGGCATAATCACACCGCAGATCTGCGTCCGTTCAAAAAGTGCCATGGATTTTATGCAAACAGTGGCACATGGATTTTGACCCACGGTCCCTGGGACGTCATCAAACCCAAAAGTCGTCAGTTCACTTTTGTTCGGGTTTGGGGCCACGACGTTGAGGTAATGCGGTGGGACGATACCGTTTCGCGGTGGGAGCCGGTACATTTACTTGAAGATTATTCGCCATCTCCTCTGGAACGCCTGATCCGAGATGGCGAAGACAACTGGTGACGATAGACGAATTAAGTTACGTTGGTTCTCGGCCGGAATTTCCTTGACAACTGCCGCCATAACTTGCTGTAAAAACTACTCAAATGCGGCAATTTTCGTAATTTCTTTTCCAAGTACCAACGTGTGAATGTCGTGCGTTCCTTCGTAAGTATACACTGTTTCTATGTTACATAAGTGGCGTCCTACCTGGTAATCGTACATGATACCGTTTGCTCCGAGAATTTCCCTACCCAACTGCGCGGTACGACGGGCCATCGCAACATTGTTGCGTTTTGCGAAAGAGATATGATGCGGACGTAATAACCCCCGCTCTTTCATCCGCCCCATCCTTAAATTAACAAGCTGTGCTTTGGAAATCTCGGTCAGCATCTCGACAAGTTTTTCCTGAACCAGTTGATAACCGGCGATTGGCTTCGAGAATTGTACACGCTCTTTCGCATATCGAAGTGCTTCATCGTAAACCGCCATTGCACTTCCAACGACTCCCCAAGAAATCCCATAGCGCGCCGCACTAAGACAAGCCAACGCCCCCTTCAGTCCAACAACTCCGGGTAAAACTGCGTCCAGCGGCACTTCAACGTTGTCCAGTATGAGTTCACTTGTCACACTCGCTCGCAAACTGAATTTGTGTTCAACCAATCGCGCGCGAAATCCTGGGGTGTCTGTCGGAACAATAAAACCACGAAATCCATCTTCAGTTCCCGCCCAAATCACCGCAACCTGTGCGATGTTTCCGTTGGTGATCCACATCTTGTTGCCGGTAATCACCCATCTGTCTGACGCCTTGACCGCGTATGTACGCATTCCCGCCGGGTTGGACCCGAAATCGGGCTCTGTAAGCCCAAAGCAGCCAATAATTTCGCCCTTTGCCATTCCTGGCAGCCACTTTTGTCGCTGTTCGTCACTTCCGAACGTATAAATCGGATACATGGCTAAGGAGCCTTGAACCGATACAAACGAACGAATTCCTGAGTCACCGCGCTCGAGTTCCTGCATAACGAGGCCGTATGCAACCTCGCCGATTCCAGGGCAACCGTATCCGTGTAAGTTAGCCCCAAGAAGACCCATTTCGGCCACAACAGGAATGACATGCATTGGGAAATGGCCTTCCTCAAAACATTTTCCAATGATCGGCAACACTTCACGGTCCACCATTGCGCGAACAGCGTTGCGGATTTGGATCTCCTCTTCACTCAGTTCCGCATCAAGTCCCCAAAAATCAACCGCTTCAAAGTCCATGATTACACCGCTGGATCCGTGCTATTTGTCCGGGAGTTCAGTATTCTGAACAAACGAGATACGATCCGGCCAGTTTGGTCCGGAGAGATTGATGGACTTATAGATCCAGTTAACCATCGTGTGCAATCGGTTCACATCAGTGCGCGGCGGTGGTACCAACGTTGCGTTGACCGAACCGCGGCCCAAAACAGGACACCGCGGTAACCCTTTGAAAAAACAACCGGAGTATGATGATGTTGTCTGCCAATCGAAACATCCCATGGAAAAAAAACGAGAGAGACGCTAAAATTCAGCGAATTTCCGCATTTTTCCCGATATTTGTGATGGGCATACTGGGCGGAAGTCTTTCTTCTGGATGTTCAGACGACAGCTCGCGTTCCGTTGTGAACATTCAAGACACGACCGCTACACCGGAAACAGATGCTGAACTTACGATTGATTTCAGTAATTTTGGAGACATCGCTACGTCCGAAGCGAATGACGCGACCCACGATAGCGATCCGTCCTGTACGCCCGACACACCGGACTGTACCACGTTGTTTTTCTGCAAAGAGGACTTGGACTGTGCAAGTGTTTTGGGTGAGTTACCTACGTGCACCGAAGCGCGGTGTGACCTGGACACCAATACATGTTTCGCCGCAACGATTCCGGCGGAAGAATGTGACGACCTGGTGGTAACTCCACCGCCAAACGCAATCTGCAAATACACCGGAAGTGCAAACAGCACATTTGAATGTGATGTTGAAGTAGTCCGGGAGTCTGATGCGGTCCCGGGACCCGTATCTCTGACGTTTGAGATTTATTACCTGTCACCCACGGTGCGATTTGTTGGCCTTCGGACCTATCCATGTGGTGACAAATCATGCCCAACAGAGGTTCCGCCGGCCGCCTTGGTATCGGGGCATCATACAACGCTTACACCCGACTCCACGGACGATTGGGAAGGCATTGGCAACGTAGCAATGGTTCCGCCCGACGGATCGCCTGAGACTTATCTTACCCAGGCCTACCTGGAAACAAACGGCAACGTTGTTGGTTCGGCGGTTATCGTTACGGCTGTTTTCGAGTTGACCGCCGTTGTGTCCGATCCGGTTTGGATCGAAGTGAATAAACCAATTGCATCGGGCCTCCAAGGCGTAACTTTGCCGTCAACAGTTACCGATGCGCGGATCGTCGTAGGAATGCCCACAACACTCCCCGAAGAAATCTGCAACGACGAAATCGACAACGATGGAGACAGCGACGTGGACTGCGCGGATTCCGATTGTGACGAAACGCCGGAGTGCAGCCAGGAGTCGTGCGGAAACGGAACATGTGATGAACTGGAATCATGCGAATCATGTTCGAACGACTGCGGCATTTGCCCAGAAACATGCGGCAATGGGCAATGTGCCGAGACAGAGACGTGTATAACGTGTCCAGGCGACTGCGGCGAATGCCCCGAAGTCTGCGGAAATGCTCAGTGTGGTGGCGACGAAACATGTACCAGTTGCGCTATCGACTGCGGTCCGTGCCCGGAAATCTGTGGGAACAGCCAATGCGCCGGCGACGAGACGTGTTCCACCTGCCCATCGGACTGTGGCCAATGCCCCCCGATATGTGGAGACGGCAATTGCCATGCCTCGGAAACGTGCACTACATGTGCACAGGATTGTGGTACGTGCCCCTGTGATACCGGACCCGGCCCCGTACCACCGCTACCGGACGGCGGAATATGCCAAATCACCGGTTGTATCGGTGACGTAGTCGATTGCCCTCTGCGAATTGCCAAAGCATCTGCGGGTGTGGATCCAGCAACCGGCCTTCAGTTCAAACTAACATATCCAGGAAATATGCTCACTTTAGAAAACCTTTTCACAACGAAGTGTTTTGGGCCTGGAAACTGCATGGAAGCGCCGGTAGCGGGGCCATTGGCCCAACCCTTAGATACCGGCCATGTGTTCAGCGTATCGCCAACCAACCCCCAGAATTGGGCGGGAACATTGGGTGTTGTTATCGTTAATTTTACGTCGACGAGCGTGCCGTTGACGACCGCGTATCTCGATGTAAACGGAGCATTGGTCGGAGACGCACAGTTTGCGTGGGCGAGATTTAAATTAAAATTAAACGCAACTAAATTACAACCAGCTCTCGTTTCGATTCCAAATGACACCAAAAACCAACTCGTGGCCGTTAGTCAGAAGCAGTTGGAACTTCTTGCCGATATTCTCAACGGGCTCATTGTCACGTTTGGCACATTGTAAATGTACCGGTGGCAGCAACAAGGTCCACGTGAAAAACCACTAACACTCCCACTACGTACCTTGCCCCAATTGTGAGGTGGGGTATGATGAGAGCAGATTCGGTGGAGATTTTCCGCCAATGTTCTGTGGTTCTAACGTTAGGGGCCAGACCATGTATTCGCGCATCCTTCTCACCACGGACTTTTCTTTGCTCTCTCTGTCGACTCAACAGACCGCTGTGATGTTTGCGAAACGTTTTCGTTCCACAATTCATCTGCTGCACGTCGACGAAAACTTCGAATCCGGACTCCACTCCCCGGAAGACATGGTGCACTTTGTTTCCGAAATCGAAGCGAAACGTGATACGCTGATGGCAAGCGTGGAAAATGAGTTACGAGAGCAGGGTGTAGAAGTTGTGCTCGAGCGGCGACGGGGCGTTGCCAGCCAGGAAATTCTCGAATATGCAAAGGCCATACGAGCAGACCTGATCATCATGGCAACCCACGGGTCGCACGGAGTTCGTAAGTTACTGCTCGGAAGTACAACTCTGCGCGTTCTACGGCGTTCCCCAGTGCCGGTTTTAACATTAAACCAGGATTCGGAACACGCGCCGACGAACGATATTCAATCGGTGTTGTTTCCGACGGATCTCTCCGACCTGTCCAATGCGTGCCTACCAACCGCTGCTCGCATCGCGCAAGAGTTTTCAGCGGTTTTAGACGTATTGCACGTCATGAAACTGCCGACATTTATCCCATCGATCCCCGGAGAAGCGCCCATCGTAGTACCGCCGAAGCTGCAATCCGGCCGGGAGGCGCAATACAAACACCGTTTGCAACAACTTTGTGGGTCGCTGGGTACGTCCAAAATACGGGCTCACGTGGAGGTTGCGGCGTCAGCGCCGGAAGCAATTGCCGAATTTGCAACACGGCACGACTCCCATTTGGTTGTTATTCCATCGCGTGGACATGGCGCCCTTTACAACATTGTGTTCGGAAGCACCACAGAGGGTGTGGTCCGTTTGTGCCCACGCCCTGTTCTCACCATTGGTCCACCAACGACGGAGCCGTAGCAAGCAAAACAGAGCGGCCCATGGGGTGTGTTTGTAACAAATATGCCCCCCGAAGTTGCAACGTACGTGGATGATCGCTCCAAACCCGAAGAGGTGTCCCATGAAACGTATCCTTGTACCGACCGATTTTTCGCCATTGTCAGAAGCTGCTTTCGCTCCAGCGGTGGTTTTTGCCAAAAAATACGGCGCCGAGATCACGGTGATCCATATTATTGATGCGCTTGAATACAACGCGAGCTACCCTTATTTGGATCTCTCCAGCCATCACCAACAAATTCAGAGGCTTACACAAGAACACCTCGCTGCTGCTGCGGAAAAATTGTCGGCGGCGGGCGCCGAAAAAGTCCACACAACTTATCGAGTCGGGACTCCGTTCAGAGAAGTTACGAGTGAAGTGGAACATGAAGAAGGAACCGATTTGCTCGTGGTAGCAACACACGGGTTTAGCGGATTTCGACGCTTTGTAGTCGGTTCTGTTGCAGAAAGTATTGTTCGACGCTCGAAATGCCCCGTTTTGAGTGTCCATAGTTCCGGCACTTCTCGGGAATTCGCTATCCGCCGTGTTCTGGTTCCGACAGATCTCTCGCCGAGAGGAGATGCAGCCGTTCTTCAAGCGGATAAGATAGCGGCACAATTCGGAGCGACGATTGAACTGTTCTTTGTCGATACCCCACCCGTTTATGGTCCGGGACCATCGCCGATGTTTGGGCTTCCGGTAACCCCCGCCGAGGTTCAAAGCCTTCGAGGGTCCTTTGAAAATCATCTCAACACACTGGCCAAGACACTCACGACAAACGAAGTAACCATTCGGGTGGAAGAAGCCCCGCACCCGTCAGAAGCAATCGCAGCGCGAGCCAAAGACGGTGGATTTGATGCCATTTTTATGGGCAGTCACGGTCGCCGTGGCCTGCACGCATGGGTCATCGGCAGCGTCGCGGAACGAGTTGTTCGGATTGCCGAAATTCCGGTTCTTGTGCTGAAAAGCCAACCAAACGACAATCCGGAAACCGACGGGATGAATTAAGGTACACCAGGTTATGCGGCCTTGTTTTTTGAGCACAGTCCGGATTTTTCACAAGCTTGTGGCTACGGCGCCTAAACGTCAGGGAGTGAGAAATCCGGGTTAGGTCGCAAAAGTCCCTCAAAAACATCAACCAAACACGGACTCCCAATCCAATGTACCGTCCGGCCCACAACGGCGTTCCGACAAATCTTGTTCAAGAATCCGTTGGCTTCCTCAATAATTTGAAATATTTACTCGTTTTTCCTTTCTTTTCCCAAATCAGCAATCTATTTACTTTGTTTTCTAACCAGGTCATCCGATGCAAATGACATTTCAATCGCCCATTCGGTGGGTGGCGGTTGCATTGGTCGTAGCCTTTGCTTTTGGCTCGGCACTTGCAATCGGTTTGGAAGTCAGTGTCCGGTGGACCATTTATCTGTTGCTGATACCATTTGTGTTCGCGGCCCTCTTCGTTATCCGGCAACCGGCCATTCTGGTAGCCGCCGTATTTGTTCCGTTGATGATCCTGGAGCGCTCGCTGATCTCCTTTCGCCAAGTTGGACCGTTCGCGATAGGAGTTTCGTTTGTAACCGCCGCGGTCGTTGTAGCGGCTCTGTGGTACCACGGTCACAGGCCACTTCCCTTCGGGCGATATCGATGGATCTGGACCGGGCTCGTTGTAGTTGCTGCGCTTGCGGTACTTCAAGGGCGAAACACCGAGGTCGAAATCGTCCGTTTTCAGCATCATTACCTTGAAGGTTTATTGTATTTTTTTCTCGCGTTGTTGGCCTGGAAAACACCAGACGATATTCGACAGTTTTGCTGGATTTTGGTAGGAATTGGCGTTTTTTTTGCCCTCTTGCAGTTCTATTTCTTAAGAACTGGGGTCGCCTTGCTGCAACCGACATTTGAAGTTGCGTCCAGCGAAAGGGAGTGGCGCTACGGTGGACCACTAGGAAATCCCAATAGTTTCGCTGATTTCTGCGCAATGTTGATCGCGATGATGGTGCCTCTGACCCAACTCGAACGAAGCACCGTGAAACGCGCCGTCCTCTTGATGTCTCTCGCAACCCTTGTTACGGCCTTATTGCTCACGGGTAGTCGCGGCGGAATGCTTGCCGCTACCGTCGGCGCGTCTGTGGCTATCTTCATTGTAACTCGCCATATCTTACGTGGCTGGATCGCGTTTCCGCTCGCACTATTGTTGTTCGCCATAGGTTATCAAGTTGCCGGCTCTCAGTTCGGTGAAACGCTGGACAAGAGTGTCGAACGTCTGGATCGTGGACTTGAGGATGTTCGCACCGAAATCTGGTCTGCAACCGTTGATATCGTTGTTGAAAATCCGCTGGGGCTCGGTCACGACCCCTTGAGTTTTGTGGGAGAAGTAGCACGAAAACGACCGGGATTTTTCTTTGCAACACCTCATAATTTGTTTCTTGGTGTAGCGGTCACGATAGGGCTGGCCGGATTGCTCTTTTTTCTTGCGTTTTGGATACAGGTCGTTGCCGATGCCACACACGCCACCAAACGGGCAGCGGATCCGCAAACGCAGCGGCTTGCAATATCGATCTCATTGATATTATTTGTTTTTTTGGTTGCTGCAATGACCGAGCCCATTTTCGACAACGGACACAAACTGAACCACTTGTTTTGGTTTGTGTCCGGCACCGTGGTATGGCTGCGGCACAACTCAGCGGCACATCTTCCTGTAAGATAACGTGAAATAATGGCGGCGAAGAGGATTCTTTATCTTATCAACAATCTTGGATCTGGCGGCGCACAACGTCAGCTTTTGGAGTTGGCGCGGGGCCTTGATCCAATGCGGTTCAAGGCAATCGTTTGCACCTACGATTCCACCGATTTTTTTCAATATTCATCCCGATATCAGTCCATAGATCGCATTTGTGTCCCCAAAGCGTACAAATTCGACCCGAGATTCGTTCACCGGATCGCGAAGATCATTTCCGAACAGAATATCGATTTGTTGCACACTTACTTAATGGCACCTACCGCGTGGGGATATTTGGCGAGTGTGCTTCTGCCGACAGCCAGTCAGGTATCGTTGATTTGCTCCGAACGCTCAGACGCACACGAAGGGCCACCCCACTGGAAGTGGATTCGCCGGTGGATTTTTCCGCATTTTGACCGAATTATTTGCAATTCCGAGCGGGCGGGCCGATTACTCCAAACCCAATTACCTGGAAAAGCGACTGATATTACGGTGATTCCGAACGGAATCGAACTTGATTACTGGGCCGCAACACCGCCTGCTGATCCTCACGTCGATGCGGTATTTCAAAGGCTTCCTCCGGGCCGGCTTACCGCTGTCATGGTTGCGTCGTTTCACCCGTGGAAAGATCACGTTACCTTGATACGTGCCGTCCGTAACTTACCGGACGTGCGGGTCGTGTTGGCAGGAAAAGCCGTCGTACCCGAAGCGGAGAAATCTGCGCGCGACATGATTGAACAACTGGGCTTGTCCGACCGGGTGGTTATCATCGACGCAGTCGCTGATGTGCGCACACTTTATCACCACGCTGACGTAGTCGTCCTCAGCAGCCGGTTTGAGGGTTTTCCCAATGTTGTGCTGGAAGGAATGGCCACCGGCCTTCCGGTGGTGTCGACCAATGTAAGCGACATTGGAAATTGGTTGTCGCCGGGCACACATGGATACGTTGTGCCAATTGGGGATGAACTTGCAATGGCCGACTGTTTAGGGACGCTGGCAACACTCCCACAGGAACAACGCCGGCAAATGGGAAAAGCCGCGCGGCTGCTTGCAAGTAGCTTTTCAATCGACGTAATGGTGAATCGAACGCAGGCATGTTACGACGGGGTATTGATGGCTCGCGGTCGGAGGACCAACGGACCACAATGACTGCCACGGGAAGACCACCTTGGGTCTTTGCATAGGAGACTTCAGTTTATGACGGGCACCCAATCCGAAAAACTTGCAAAGTCAGCACAGTTCCGGACGGAGAATCCTCCATCCCGGACGTGGTTTACCGCCTTGGTATTGGCGATTACGACGGCATGTGCGCCCGCCGCGCCGACGCTCAAACAGATTGCCGTGCCGGCTGTGCCCGAAGGTGAGGCGGCCGTGCGCGGCCCTTCCGATGCACCGGTCACAATCGTCGAGTTCAGTGATTTTGAATGTCCCTATTGTGCACGTGTGCAGCCAATTCTGGCGGAACTCGACTCGGCGTACGCCGGTAAGTTAAGATTTGTGTTTAAACACAAACCGCTTCCAAATCACAAAAATGCAAAATTGGCAGCGTTTGCGTCTATGGCAGCCCAGAACCAAGGAAGGTTTTGGGAGTATCGAGAACTTCTGTTCAAAAATCAACGAACCTTAGGCGAAAGCGATCTATTTCGATTTGCCGAGCAGTTGAAGTTGGATATGGAAAAATTTAAGGCCGATACAAACGACCCGCTAGCCAAAGCCCGCCTGAGTGCCGACGATTCATTAGCGATTAAGTTAGCTATTACCGGTACTCCATCGTTTCTGATCAATGGCCGAGTATTGACCGGGGCTCAACCGTTCGACCAATTCCGGAAAGTCATCGACGAGGAGTTGAACAAAGCAGAGACCATGTTGTCCGAAGGCGTTTCTCCTGAAAGGCTCAGCGCTTTGTTGACGGAAATGAACCGCAAACAGGCAGCGGCCACCACCGCAGCGGCGGGAAAGCCCAAAAGCCAGGAAAAACAAGAAGACCCAACGGCTCTGTTCGCCGTAGGAACCCACCCGCAGCACATCGCAGTAGGCGGAAGTGAACAGGACACCCTGGTCACCATGGTTGTCTTTACCGACTATCAATGTCCGTTTTGTAGTCGTTTAGAACCGACACTCACTACGTTGCGGGAAAAATATGGCAACCAGTTAAGAATCGTTTTTCGGAATAACCCTTTGCCATTTCATAAAGACGCAATGCTGGCGGCCCAAGCTGCGCTGGCAGCCAACGACCAGGGCAAAGGTTGGGAGTTTCACCAGCACTTGATGAACAATCAGAAAACACTCGACCGGGCCGATCTCGATAGAGCCGCGATGATAATCGGATTGGACATCGGCCTTTTCCGATTAGGTTTGAACCAAAACCGCTATCAAGACATTGTCAAAGTCGACATGACCGACGCTCAGGCCCTGGGCGCGAGAGGTACACCAACCGCATTTATCAACGGGAAAAAAGTAGTCGGTTCCCGCCCCACCGACGCGTTTGTTCAGGTAATCGATGCCGAACTGGAACGAGCTAAGAATCGCGCGAAAGCCATGAACCTTTCCGGCCGGGCGCTATACGATTCGCTCGTGACCGTGCCATAACACCACTGTATACCGTCGTTTAGGTCCCACACCCGTAGATGAATCCCCGCAGAACCAAGAAAGTTAGCGAAAAATACCACTAAATTAACACACTTGTCGATGGATCCTAACCCGAATTTCTCACAAACTTTCGGGAGGGTGTGCGGAAACGCCAGCAAATTCGGGGATGGTGGGCGTATTTTACCCGGAAGCATGGTAGCGCCATATTGAGGAAAAAAAAGGGTCTACCGTCCCCAAATTTGTTTGCGCAGCGGCGCTCGTGGCCTCATCAGCAAAGCGGAAGCCCTCCGATGATCGGTCTTGATCGGCTTGGAACAGGTCGGCTTCACGTACGGAGGACCTTATGCGGGTATTGGTTTTTTTGCCTCCGGAACAACTTTTCCTTTCCCTGCGTCGACCGTTGCGATAAACAGCACCGTCGTTGAGAAATCGGCCGTCTACTTGGGTAAATTCATAAGGCGCGCCACAACAAGTGGGATCAAAGAATCTAAGGAACGAAAAGATGAAAACACGTATGCACACCATCTTAGGGGTCTGCCTGTTTGCACTTGTTGCCGCCTGCGGCAGTGACCGCGGCGGTTCACAGTCAGGAGCATCATTGTCCTACCCCATCGGATCGACGGGAGCCACATTTCCCGCGTTGTCCGATGGTGCGATCATGGAAATTCCCGCAGGCGCCATCGACGACGGCCAATCGGTCCAAATCACGATTCAGCGCCTTGATTACACCGACGTTGCGCCGAAGGGGTTCGTTCCCGTCGGGAGTTATTACCTCCTTTTGCCCGAAGGCCACACCTTCAATGTTCCCGTAAAACTGTTTTTGCCATATGGGCCTAGTTCGGTGGGCGACAAAGAAGAAGACGTGCGAATTTACATCACGTCGGACAAAGGAAAAACCTGGGAAACACTTCCGTTGGGTGTCAACAAATCCGGTCCTTATGTTAGTGGCCTAACGACCCATTTTTCGATTGCCGTGCCGGGACTTCCGGGTGGAAACAACGGAGGCAACGGAGGCAACGGAGGCAACGGAGGTCAAACCAAGGGCTGCGCCGCTACCGAAACGGCCGGATGTGACGATTGTGACTGCGAGTCTGCTGTATGTGAAGCTTTGGCGAGTTGCTGCACCACCAAGTGGGGTGCCGAATGTGTGTTGTTGTGCCAGCAGAACGGCGGCTGTGACTCCGAGACTCCGAGCGGAAGTTGCGAAGGGGCCTGCGGCGGTGTGAGCCAGTCCGGATGTTCCTGCTCACCGGAGTGCGTTGAATCGGGCAACTGCTGTTCGGATGCTTGCGAAATGTGCGAAATTTGTTCAACTCCGTCGGCAAAATGTGGCGACAACAAATGTAACGGTCAGGAAGACTGCGAGACATGCGCGGCGGACTGCGGCCAATGCGGAGCGACTCCGGTCTGCGGGGACGACAAATGTAATGGTGGCGAAAGCTGTGACAAATGTGAAGAAGACTGTGGTCCCTGCGGCGCCACCTGTGGAGACGGGTTCTGCACGTCGGAAGAAAGCTGTTCCACCTGCGAAAAGGACTGCGGTCCGTGTTCCGGAGGCTGCGGAAACGCCACCTGCGACGATAACGAAACGTGCAACAGTTGCCCCGACGATTGCGGCGAATGTCCACCCACGTGCGGTAACGGCACGTGCGGATCGGGTGAGAACTGTACCAACTGCGAAGAAGACTGCGGACCATGTGCCCCAACCTGTGGCGATGGCATGTGCAACGGCAACGAAAATTGCGAAGTGTGTTCTCAAGACTGTGGTAGTTGTGAGCCATTTTGTGGGGACGAAACGTGCAATGGAAATGAAACCTGTTCCAATTGCAAAATCGACTGCGGCAGTTGTGAACCACAGTGCGGCGATGGGGAATGCAACGGTCAAGAAACGTGCACAAGCTGCGAAAAAGACTGCGGAAAATGCCCTGTGACCTGCGGAAACGGCAAGTGCGACGGAGGTGAAACTTGCACCAGTTGCGCCAAAGATTGTGGTGTGTGCCCCGCCGTTTGTGGAGACGGCACATGTGCGGCAACCGAAAATTGCACAAACTGCAAATCTGACTGCGGACCCTGCGCGCCGGTATGCGGAAACGGCAGTTGTGAAGAAGGCGAAACCTGTACGTCCTGCTCTAAGGACTGCGGCGCGTGTCCTGCAGGAGATTGTGCGGGATCGTGCGGCGCACAATCACCCAAAGGGTGTTACTGCGACTCAGAATGTGTCAATTTCAATGATTGTTGCGCCGACGCCTGTAAAACCTGCGGTTTCTGCCCACCATAAACATAAATTCGCCGGCAACTCGGATGTTTCGCTGCGAATCCGGGTGAGAAATCCGAGCTAACAACGTAACCGCGTTCCGATTGTGGCCCACGCACCACCGTCACTTGTCTTTGTTGGCTCCGGGGAGAGGCACAGTCACGTCATGTGGCGTCACCTCATTGATTCGGAACCTGGATGCGAGGTCATCGAGTTTCCCGGTCGTGCTCCATCCCACAGACAGTCCCAGACACGTCAAAACGTCGTACGAACTGGAACCCCGTTCGCGCAAAACCTGGATCGAAGTCGAACCGTCTCGCTTAGATAACCTATCTCCATTGCAATTTAATGCCAATCCCACGTGGGCATATGTTGGAACAGGAAGCTCCAGCAAGCGCAACAACAGGATCTGACGAGCTGTAGACGGTAACAAATCTCGGCCCCGCAATACCTGGGTACACCCCATCATCACGTCGTCATACGCACACGCAAGTTGATAGGCAACGATTCCGTCCGACCGCCTAACCACGAAATCACCCATGGTCTCGGTCAACACGAAACGCTGCGGTCCCTGTACAACATCAACGAATTCAATAGCATTTATGCCCAGCAGGTTTAGGGCAGACCCAACATCGATACGCAACGCTGGAAAGCGACCGTTCACGACCGGTAAGTTAGTGATATCCAATACACACAATGGTTCTGGAGTACGATTTCGGCAAGTTTTCGGATAAATGGGGCCTTCGTCAGAAAAGTGAGGAGCAACCGCGGCCGAAGCCACTTCTTTTCGCGAACACCAGCATGGGTAAAGAACGCCCAGCGCGGCAAGGCGCAACAGTGGTGCCTGATACACGACCGAACGTTCGGACTGGCGATACGGTCCAACCTCGCCTGGCGTTAGCGGGCTTTCGTCGTAGTGGAGTCCCAACCAATCGAGGTCTTGATACAAACCATCAAGGAGTCCTTGCGGAATCGCCGCTGGGTCCAAGTCCTCAATACGCAACAGGTTTCTCAAACCGCAAGACCGTGCCCAAAGCCATGCCAGCAATGCAGTGCGTACGTTTCCTAGGTGAAGGCGACCCGTCGGCGTCGGAGCGAATCGCCCCGCTCCCAAACTGGTTAGTTTGCGTTCCATATCACAAAGATAAGAAGAAAACTTACCCGTCTTCGTCCACCGGCTTCCACTGTTGCTGCAGATGGTTGAGGCTAAGCTCGTCGTTGTCTGCGTTGGTTTCCGGCGATTTTAGACCGAGAAATTCAGCGCCCAGATCTTCCAAAATTGCACGGTGATCTTCCCGACCCAAATTCAGTCGGTATTCATTGAGTGCCATAAGTTGGGTCGCTTTCCACGCCTCCCAGCACGCGGCACACACCTCGCTTAGCACTCGCGCTTTTAGATCCGCAGAAAAGCCTACCCAGCCGGAAATCTTTGGTGCATTTTCTGCTCCGCATCGAGCACATCGGCCAACATTATCAGTCATAAGTCTCCTTGGGACACGGCAGAGTGTATCCAAACAACTCCGGAGCCGTTTGCGCACTGGAACAATCACGCCGATTGGGGTTCGGTGCCGCTTTTCAAAATGCCCATTTCGCGTCCCACGCGCTCAAATATGGACAACGCCAGATCCAGCACTTCCCGCGTATGAGCCGCAGAATAACTCGTTCTCAGCATACAACCGTTTTTTGGAGTCGCAGGAGGAAGAAATAGGTTGCAATAAATGCCGTTTCGCACCAAAGCCTCCCAAAACAAAACGGTTGTCGTTTGGTCGCCAATCAACAGAGACACAATCGGACTGTCTCCGTTTACAACCGCAAAACCGAGGCGCTGAAATCCATCACGCATCCGCCGTGCATTGTTCCACAATCGATCCCGGAGTTCCGGTTTACGGCGCATCAACTGCAATGCCGCTCGTACACTTGCAATCGACGCCGGCGTTCCGCTCGCCGTAAACATATACGCCCGAGCGCAATAATGGAAAAGGGGCAACACATCTAAGTGGCTGACACAAAAGCCCCCCGTACCCGCAAGCGACTTGCTGAATGTTCCGGTAATAAACTCGACGTCGTCGTCAACCCCGAAGTGCTCTGCTGCGCCACGACCCGTGTGGCCAAACACACCCAAACTATGCGCTTCATCCACCAGCAGATAAGCGTTGTATTCGTTTTTGAGCCTCACTATTTCGTCCAATGGCGCCAAATCGCCGGACATACTGTAACAGCCTTCAACGACGATTAACTTGTGACGGCTGCTGCGATCCAGCCTCGCCAGCTTTTTTTCCAGATCCGCCGGGCTATTGTGACGAAATCGAATAATTTGGGCCGATCCAAGCCTACAAGCATCATAAATCGATGCATGACACTCCGCATCGAGCAATATGACGTCCTGAGGGCCTCCCAATGTGCCGATCATCGCCAGGTTCGCATGGTGCCCGGTGGTAAACACAATGGCGTGGCGTTTCCCCATAAACTGCGCCATTTCATGTTCCAATGCCTGGTGAATGGAAAAACTGCCATTTGCCATTCGCGACCCGGTCGTCCCGACACCAAAGGTTTCGGCAGCTTCTTTGGATGCCTCAATCAATTCCGGATCAAACGTCAGCCCAAGGTAGTTGTTTGAACCAATCATGATGGTTTTTCGACCCGCGATGACAACCTCAAAGGGGCTCAGTACCTGGTCAATCACCGTCCGGAACGGGGGATTAGCCAACCCACTGAGTTGTTCCACAGCATCGGCATAGGGTCGAAATTTATCTAATAGGTCGATTGTCGCAACCGCCGGCCCGGCCGCATAACTGTACTTGGTTTCCATATTAATTTCGCTCGTTTGTCCCCGGCAGAACACCGCCAATCCTTTTCTTGAGATAACCCCACTGCGATACAGCCAAGTGTTTCAGCAGGTCTAACTTACCTTCTCTACGCCATGCGCCTTCTAATGTACCTTCAACATACATTTGCTTAGCCTGTCGTCGTTGTAACTTACCGCTGGACGTCTTCGGCAGGCTTCCCGGCGCCAACAAAACGACTTCATCGATTCGGATACCCACAAACTCCATCACGCGACCCCGAATTTCCTGAATCAACGCCGACGCATCTGCAGTCTCTTTGGCTTCCGCGCACACCACAACAAGTTCCGCTTTCCCGTCTGCGGCGGTGAGTCCAAATGCTGCTACATTTCCGGTACGTACTCCGGACAGTTGAGACACGGCCCATTCGATGTCGGTAGGGTAATAATTCTTCCCCGCAACAATAATCAAATCCTTGATGCGTCCACAAACATAAAGATTGCCTTCATTAAGGTAACCAAGATCGCCAGTGTGAAGATAACCGTTGCGGATCGTTTGGTCTGTGATGTCGGGGTCGTTGTAGTAACTTTGCATAACCGACGGCCCCCGCAGAACAATTTCCCCGACTCGGTTTTGTTGCAACGGCGTTCCGGTGTCCGGATCGACAACCAGCAATTCATGGCCTTCAAACGGCTGCCCACAGGACACGATTTGAAGGGAATCCGTTGGATTTTTTGGCGGGCGCGCTTCGTTGTGTTCGGTAAGATAGGATGCGCTTATGTTATGAACCACCACTCCGCCACCGACCGGCGAAAAAGACACTGCCAGCGTGCTTTCTGCCATCCCATAACAGGGCATCATCGCTCTTGAATCAAATCCACTTTGGCGAAACCGCTCGCAAAACGCCTGAAGCGTGCCCGCAACCACCGGCTCGGCACCGCACCCCGCAACGCGCCAACTGGACAAATCAATATCTTGTAATTCGGCGTCCTTTATCCGCGCCGTACACAACCCATACGCAAAATTTGGCCCAAATCCAATCGTTCCCCGATGCCTCGTTATCAGTCGAAACCACTCAACGGGCCGCTTCAGAAACAGCAACGGTGGCATAAACGCAACCGGGGTATCGGTCATGAGCGGAGCCAACACAAAACCAATCAACCCCATGTCATGGTAAAAGGGCAGCCACGTACACCCTTTGTCATCCGGTGTGGCACGTAAACCCAACCGCATGATGCAATGAGCGTTCGCGGCAAGGTTACCATGGGTCAACACCACACCTTTGGGTCGAGAGGTGCTACCTGACGTAAACTGAATAAATGCTGGATGAGATAACTCCAGTTTTGCCAACGGAGCTTCATCGGACCCCGCGTTGATCGCCGCAACGGTAGCGACACCCCGCAAGTAACCGCCGATAAGCGAGCCCAGTAACTTACCCACCATATCGTCGGTGATAAGCCAGGCACACTCACTTTTTTGAATGATATGGCGCGAATGCTCCAGATAGTTTCCCAGTTTGCCGAGGCTCAGCGGCGGATACATCGGCACCGGAACGAGTCCCACACACATCGCTCCCAGAAACGTGAGAACAAACTCATCACCCCGCGGCAACACAAGCCCAACTCGGTCACCGGGTCTGAGCCCCAACCGCAGCAACCCCGAGCCGATCCTGGATGCCGCACTGGCCAATTGAGCAAATGAAAAATGGCTTTCGGTTTTCCCGTCATCGGCGACAAACGAATAACCACGGCTTTTGTCGGTGTTGTTCGCCGCCGCAAACAAAGCTTCGGGAATAGTACGCCGGTGGTTGTTCATATCGGGTTACGGTCCGCCGCGATGATGGGCACGATGCTTACGAAGTTTTGTCTCCGCCAAGCAGGTCGGTAAGATAACGTGCTGTCATCCCAACCGTATTGAGGCTGGGAATGTCATTGAGAGGAATTGTTACTTCGAAATGATCTTCGATTTCGTTTACCAAATCCATCACTTCGACAGACGGAAGCGCCAAATCTGCGCCATATTGGCTGTCTTCGGTAATATGAATGCCTGGGGCGTAACGTTCCAGAAGTTTCAATAACTCACTTAACACGCTGGAATAGGTTGTACGAGCCATTGTCCTTGCCTTCCTCGGAAACACCCTCTCAGAGGGTGTTTGGGAAAAAAATAAGCTACGCGAGCCATTGGCCTACTACGTCGGTCCTGCCTCGGTCGGCCCATCCTCAGCGTACCTTCGGGTACGCCT
>JABWCM010000105.1 GCA_013360285.1 Myxococcales bacterium | reverse complement strand
CCTGAGGAATATCGGGAATATGCCGCAGGGTTTTTTACGGGCGAGGCGGCCAAAGGCGGCCAGGACAAAAATTTCATCTAAAAACACCAGCCACCTAGGCTAAGGGATAGACGTTCATGCAATATCAACGTTGTGGATCGCGGGTGCTGTTGGTCTCGGCAGTGTTGGCTGGAGTATCTCTGGCGTACGTGTCGACCGCATTGTCGCAGGACGACCGATGGGTCGACCGCTTGTGTGAACGTTCGCCACTCTCCATTCGTCTTCCGGCCGTGGCGTCTATTTGGACGGAAATCGAGCGAACAAAACAGAATCTTCGACTGATGAACCTGGATCCTGGGGTGTTTGATTGGTTAAGCGCGCAAAGCGAGAAGTGGTTCGGGCTGAATGTTCTTGACGCTTCGAGTCTAAAAAAAGCTGGAATTGAGTTGAACCATCCTTGGGCGCTTGTTGCGCATTCAACCGGCCCAATTTTGGTTCTTGGAACCACCAATACGCGGCAGTTTGCCCAAACGATTGCCAATTCGTTGACATCGGCGACCGGTGTCAAAACCAAAACAAAGGAACGGTCAACGCCTTTCGGTTCGCTGTTGACGATTTTGTTGGACGGCACACCGCGCCTCGCAATTGCCGCGGTCAACGGCGCAAAACAAACCACGTTGGTGGGCGCAGTCGAGTCGGTGGAAGGTATTCTGAACGACATTTCGAATGGACCACCACCGCCGGCAGTCGCGGATCCGGCGCTGCGGTTTTCCTTCAGTATTCGTTTTGATGAATTCGCGGCCATGATTTCCGAGCCGGAATTGGCGGATGGTTTGGAGCGATGTGATCTGGGGGTTTATGCAAACGGGTTGCGTTATGATGTACGTGGGGGGTGTTCACTTAAGCCGATGATCACCAATTTTACGGACCTATTCGTTCCCGTGTTTAAGGACCCGACACGGCAGACCCGATTCTTGTCCGAGCTTCCAAAGGACCCGGTTTCTGTTGTGCGCCTACTGATTCCGACCGATGCCGTGAAACAACTCATGGTGAATACGGGAGTGTGGACACCCGAAACTCGGCAGGAAGCGGCCGATTCTCTCGGTTTTGACATCGAGACCGACGTCTTGGACGTTTTCTTAGGTGATATCACATGGATTGTACCGTCCGGGCTCGCGGATCTTCGGCTTGAAATGACCGTTGCCGATGCCGGACGCGCGGAGAAGTTCCTTCGTCACGTCTTGGAAATCGATGAAAGTCCGAATAATCCAACGATTCAAACCACTTCCAAGCGCGTAGGCGACATCTTGGTTTACGACACACAATTGGTGTTTCCCGACGAAGAAGACTGGATAAGCCCACGATTTTACTGGTCGTTCCGTGATGGTCGACTCGTTGTCGGGCTCACCGAACGGAGTGTGCTGCAGCCCGCAGGCGAGTCGGTTGGGCAATTTGCGCAGACCTTTCCTGATGTTGCGGCAAAGCTTGAGAATCCTTCGACTTTCTTTGTTTATCAGCGTACTGAGGACGGGGCGTCTTCTCTGCTGAGTCCCGTTAAGTTAATCCGAAACCAATTCGCGCCGGATTTGCGGAAACTCATTGCTTTTGTTGATGTCGTTGCGTTAGCCATGGACCAGTCGCTTTACGGATGGGCAGAAATCTCGTTTCGACCAGGTGGGGTGGACCTGACCGGATCGGGAGAATCCGTGGAGATCGATCCGGAACAAGACGATTCTTCCGCGGCCGGAGCGTATGCCGCGGCGCTGAAGGAAATCTATGCGGGCGAAATTTATAGCGGAAAACAAAAACTGTTAACGATTGCTGATCGTTTTCCCGGTTCCCGACAAGCGCTGAGAGCCCAGAGGGCATTGTTTTCCGCTTCCAGTCTGTACGGTTACTATCAGGCAATTTCGGCCGCCGTTACGGTTCCCTGGCTGGCTGCGCTTTTTACAAACCAGGGTTCGGTTTTCGAATCCGTTACGGAAACGTCAACAAATATAGGTGACCCATGCGTTTTGTGGGCTCAAAACGTTTGTTACTATCGCGGAAATAAATCCAAAGATTGCGAAAAAGGTCGAAAGTTGTTGAAGCAGCAAAAACCAAACACAGTGCGGAAAAAAACTGAATTGGAAAAGTGCGCGTTGCAGCTTTACCAAATGCGTGGTTATTGATTCCGATTGTGTGCCTGCCTATTGTTGGTGCCGGATCTATCCAGGCGATTTCCCCACTTAATTCAGTTCATTGTGAGGCGATTTCCCCGAAGAAACGGTTGCATCGCGTACTCGGTGTTTCTGTAGTTTTCAGAATTTGGTCGAAAGAATTGTGGTGAATGTTATGCTAGGGCTACCAGCGCACCCCGTGCGCTAACTTACTTGGTAACGGATGACCGGATCGTCTGTTCCGTGTTCTCCGGCCCAAAGCCAGTGCAGGGCAGAAGTGATGCAACGCCGCGGCTTTGTCTCGCGATTTCGTATTGTACTCGCATCCGCAAACGCGGGTACCGTTTCCGAACTGAACGAATTTCTCCAACCATTTGGATATGATGTTATTTCCGCTGCCTCCGGGCGGGACGCTTTGTCCGCGATTCGGGGTGGACCCATTGACCTCGTGCTGATCGACTACAAGCTCCCCGACATGCCGGGAATTCGTTTGTGCCAGCACTTAAAACAGACACCCGACACCGATGTTGTTCCCGTTGTCATGCTCTTACCCGGTCAAAGTCGCGAGGACCGAGTGCGCAGCCTTCAAGCCGGCGCCGACGATTTCATCACGCGACCGTTTGACGACATTGAACTGCGGGCGCGCGTACGTTCCCTGTTGCGTGTCAAACTGCTGCACCAACGCCTTCGAAACGAAAAACTGCTTTTAGAGGTGCGATTACGCGAACGAACGCGCGAGATTGAGGAATTGACGCTAGGTCTTGTCGCAGCGTTGGAAAAAGCAACCGAATTTAATGACATGGACACCGGGTCTCACATTCTGCGTGTCTGTGAAACCAGTGAACTGTTGGCCCGCACGATTGGTCTCCCGGACGTCATGAGCGAAAAAATTCGGCGATATGCGTCGTTGCACGACATCGGTAAAGTCGCTGTTCCGCACAATATTTTGAAGAAGCAAGATAAGTTAACACCCGACGAATGGGAGGAAATGAAACGTCACACTTTGTACGGGTATGAATTGTTGGTCACGGCTCGGGCGGATGTGGTTGCTCAGAATATCGCTTACTACCACCACGAAAAGTTTGACGGCAGTGGTTACCCGCAGGGACTTGCAGGGCGACAAATTCCTGTCGAAGCGCGAATTGTGGCACTTGCCGACGTATTTGACGCGTTGTTGTCAAAACGTTGTTACAAGGCTCCATATCCGGAGGAAACCGCTCTAAATGTAATTTATCGCGATTCGGGTAAACATTTTGATCCCGATCTCGTGGCCGCGTTTAAGGTACGCTTGCCGGAAATCCTGGAAATTCGCGATCGTTATCGTGACAGCACGGAACCAGGTTAGTTTCGCTGTTCCCTTCAGCCTTATTATTTCTCAGAGTTTGTGAAAAAACATGGGGACGGACTTGGACGCGGCGATTTTGGCCCCGCTGCCCGGAAGAAAACCGAGTCATATCGGGAATATTGCGCAGGTTTTTTTCTGGGCAGTGGGGGCAAAAGCATCCGTCCAAGTTCGTTCAGCTATTTTTTCACAAACTCTCTGGCCCCCGCGCCGGCGGTATTGCCGCCGGTCTTGATCGTTCGACCTGTTAGGTCACTTCTCAAATTTTGCGCAAGCACTTTGCCGACACGTAGCGTATTCGTTACACTCCGCTTATGTGTTTCAGGGAATGACACCGATGGAGCACGATCCCGTGAGACCAAGCTCAGATCGCCCGAAACCTACCTTGGGTGCATGTGACTTCTGTTTTGGAGATTCGGATGACGATGTTGCCGCCTTCCCCCGCTTCCCCTACTTTCCGCGCCCATGACGGGTTAACAACAACCGACCGGATTGTTGGCAATGGGATCCTTTTAAGATTAGGTGTGTGGTTCGGATTATCTGCGGCGGTTTTGGGCGGCTGTGGTGAAGATGAGACTCAAGGTGGCGACGTCGGTGTAACGGACACGGCAGCTTCTGATTCCTCGGGCAACAACCCAGGTGGGGTTCCCGACATAACCGACGATTCGGCGAATGTTCTTGATGGTGCGGACCTTGCCGATACCGAAGAGGAACTCGAAAACTGGGGAATCCCTACCAACCCGAATGAGGGGGAGTTCGGTTGGCCCTGCGAGGACAACTCCGTATGTTACAGCGGATTCTGCGTAGAAAGTCAGGTAGGTAAGATATGTACCGACGCCTGCATCGAGGAATGTCCACCTTCCTGGGCCTGTAGCCAGGTTACCAACACTGGCGGCGACACAACGTATATCTGCAAGCCGCATTATCTTCACTTATGTAATCCATGCGAGACCCATACCGACTGTTCAGACAGTGCGGTGTTGTCCAACGCATTGTGCATCGACTACGGCGCCATAGGTAAGTTCTGCGGCGGCGATTGCTCCGGAAACTTCCCATGTCCTGCTGGGTACGACTGCATGGAGGTGGAAAGCCCCACCGGCCCTCCTGCAAAACAATGTGTGAAGAAGAACGCTACCTGCCCATGTACGCCGGCCGCGGTTGCGAAAAATTTGGTCACGACCTGCAATGCAACGAACGAGTTCGGTGTTTGTTACGGCAAACGTTGGTGTACCCCTGACGGGTTGACCGACTGCGACGCTTCTGTGCCTGCCGTGGAAATATGCGACACGAAAGATAATAACTGTAACGGTAAGATAGACGATATGACCGTTGCCGAAATATGCGACATCAAAAATGAACACGGGGTTTGTAAAGGAGAAGTGGACTGTGTAGGCGGCATTGCCAACTGCCTGGGGCCATCTGCCGCGCCGGAAATTTGTGATGGGCTGGATAACGACTGTGACGGAAATGCCGACGAGGATTTTGGAGATGCCGACGGCGACAAAAAGGCGGATTGTCTGGATGAGGACGACGACAACGACGGTATTTTGGATGCCGCCGACAACTGTCCACTGCACGCCAATCCGACCCAGGAGGATTTCGATGGAGATGGCAAAGGGGACGCGTGCGATGGTGACGACGATAATGACGGGGTTGTAGACGAATCGGATTGTAATCCCAACGACGGCAAGGTGTATCCAGGGGCTCAGGAGCTTTGCGACGGGCTTGACAACAATTGTAATGGTATCGCAGACGACGGCTTATGTTACGATGGCAATCCGTGCACCAACGATGTCTGTGACCCTGCCAACGGGTGTGTTTATGCACCCTTTGCTGGCCCTTGCGATGACGGTTCCGCGTGTACTACCGGCGATAAATGTGTTGAGGGCGCCTGCAAAGGGGACCAAAAGAACTGTAGCGATGGCAATCCGTGCACATCAGACCTGTGTGGGGTGTCTCAAGGGTGTTATAACGTCAACGCTGACGGGACTCCGTGTGAAGACGGGAATCAATGTACGGTCAATGACAGTTGTCAGAACGCCGTATGCAAATCCGGTCCGTTGGCGGCTTGTAACGATGGAAATGAATGTACCAAAGATTCCTGCAACCCGGCACAGGGTTGTATTCATGATGCTGCGGGTCTTAACGGGTCGCCATGTGATGATGACGATGCGTGTTCAATTGAAAGCAAGTGTTCCGGCGGCCAATGCAGCAAAACAAAAAGTTATGATTGTGGTCCGTATGCCAAGCAGCAGGGATGTTTTTTGGCTACGTGCGTAGATGGCGGGTTTTTGGGCGCAGTTTGTTTCTGCATCTAACTCTAACCCTGGACTTCTTGTGAGCCCGACGCTACGAGCGCCGGTCCGCGAGCCGGCGTCTTGGCACTCTCACACGCAAGCCCGTGAAAATTCGGGGCTAAGCGGGTGTTTGGGTAAAAAATTACGTTACGCGAGCCACTGGCTTACGACGTCGGTCCTGTGTCGGTCGGCCCATCTTCGACGTGGCTTTGGGCACGCCTCCGGTGGGCCTCGGTCGACAAAACCGGCTCGCTACAGCCACAGACTCGTTCGCCGAGGATAAATACTTAGAGGGTGTTTGGGAAAAAAATAAGCTACCTTCGGGTACGCCTCCGGTGGGCCTCGGTCGGCAGGCCCGCCTCGCTACGGCCACTGTCTCGCTCGCCGTTATTTTTTTCACAAACACCCTCTTAAACACCTTCAAAGTGGGAGACCTGCCGTTGCAAATTTCGCAAATCTACGATCACGAAGTGTTGTTTGATTACCTGCTGCAGGACCGAATCGGCAGCGCTTACCAACTTGGATATCTGGACCCGGTTTATGGTGAGTACTGCCAGTGGTATGGCAGCCTGTCCGACTCGGGTGAGCTAGAGGCTGTTTTGTTGGTGTACAAGGGTCTCAGCGTCCCCGCGGTACTTGCATTTGGTACGGATTTGGGACTTGATGCGTTGCTCCGTTCGGTTACTCCGAATTTGCCTGATCGGTTTTATGTTCATATTGCGTCGGCCCAACTGTCCCTGTTGTCCAGTAAGTTTGCGGTGTCCGGTCTGAAGAAAATGGTACGGATGGCAATTTTGCGTGAGCAATACAGGCCGTTTCCGAGATCAATGGAAGTGGTACGCATCGGTCATGCGGACACCGGAGCGTTGTTGATGTTGTACCGCCAGTATCCGGATAATTTGTTTGAGCCCTATCAATTGGAATCAGGTTATTATTTCGGCATTCGTGAAAACGGGAAACTCGTATCGGTCGCCGGAGTTCACGCCCTGAGTCCCAAATACGGGGTCGCGGCGATAGGCAACATCGTCACCGATGCCTCCTACCGTGGACAAGGGCTTTCTACACAATGTACTTCTGCATTGGTGGAGGCGTTGTTCGAAACGGTTCCCTTGGTTACGCTCAATGTTGAAGATACCAATCAGGCCGCACGGCGCACGTTTGAAAAACTAGGTTTTGTAGACCACAGCCTCTTTTATCAGGGGATTGTGAATCGTTCCGGTTAGGCGCATGGTATGCACAATCGTCATTTGTGCCGCGGAAAACAACCGTTGGAACCTCTAAGTACAGGTGAGTTTTTCGCCAGATAACCCAATTGCAGCGATATGACGACGTTTTTTTGCCTTTCCGGAGTGTTGCCATGCCAAACATAGTTCTTCGTCCCTCCCCGGCGTTTAATACCTGGCGTAAGCTGACCATGGGCGCATGGGGAAGCCCACAGGATCCAACCATCTACGGCATGATGGAATTGGATACCACGGCGATCAACGCCTACCTGGCCCGTCGCAGCGCCGAATCCGGACTCAAGCTGACTCTCACCCACGCTGTATCGAGAGCGCTTGCGTTGACCTTGGCCGAACACCCGTTTGCCAACGTGATGGTGCGGTATAGTCGGTTGTACCAACGGGACAGTGTAGACGTCTTTTTGCAAGTTGCCGTGGTCGACGGGGACAAACCTGCCGATCTCTCCGGTGCAAAGATTGTTGCCGCAGATACCAAGAACGTGGTTGCCATTGCTGAGGAACTGAAAAAAAAAGCGACTCAAATCCGACAGGACGGAGATCCCGAATTTAGAAAAACCAAATCATCTCTTGGGTTTGTCCCCTCCATTCTGGTTCGCCCCATGGTGCGGCTTTTGGGTTTGTTGCAGTACACGTTTAACTGGGACATGACGATGTTTGGAATGCCTCGCGACCCATTCGGAAGCGCTATGGTGACCAGCGTGGGTATGTTTGGTATTACTACCGGGCTCGCTCCGCTGTTTCCTCCGTCCCGGTGTCCTGTTCTTTTGCTGATAGGTGCCGTGGAAGACCGCCCAGTGGTTCGAAACGGTGAAATAGTCATTCGGCCCATGGTCACGTTGACCGGGACTTTTGATCACCGGGTCGTGGACGGATACCACGGCGGATTACTCGCCAAAACCTTACGAAGCCACCTCGAAAATCCTACGGAAACGTTTTAATGACAGCATGGTTGTTTGTTCTCCTCGGCATTGGACTTCTCTATGGCGGTGGCGAGGCGTTGATACGCGGCGCCGTACGTCTTGCCGCGCAAGCCGGCCTCTCGCCGATGGTGATTGGTCTTACCGTGGTTGCCTTTGGTACGTCTGCACCGGAACTTGCCGCGACCTTGCTGGCTGTTCTCCGCGGTTCACCGGAGATCGGCATGGGAAACGTGTTGGGATCCAACATCGCCAACATCGGCCTTATCTTACCATTGGCGGCGTTGATTACCCCGTTGTTTGGCCAAGGAAAATTCATCTGGCGAGAAATTCCGTTTATGTTTCTCGCATCGGCGGTACTGCTTCTCTTGTTACCCAACGACGTACTGGGGCGTTGGGAAGGTCTGGGACTTTTGTCAGTCCTCGTTGGCTACACGATCTATTTGCTGCGTGAGAAAGACGAAAACGCAGCCGTTGTGGACGAATTTAATGTTGAGTTCGGTAAAGTCAGCAGTGGAAAGGGTTATATTGTCGCGATCGGTCTGATCATTGTTGGGTTGGTCGCCCTGGTGTTCGGAGCTACGCTGACAGTAGACGGAGGGGTTGCCATCGCCAGTCGTTTCGGTGTTTCCGACCGCATCATCGGGTTGACGTTGGTCGCAGTTGGTACCAGTTTGCCTGAATTGGCAAGTTCGATCGTCGCTGCTGCCAAAAAAGAAACCGACATCGTATTGGGCAATATCGTCGGTTCCAATATTTTTAACGTGCTTGGCATATTGGGGGTCACAGCGATCGTCAAGCCGATCGAAGTGGTTTATGACCACATTGAAGTCGACATTTTGGTGGGACTCGGCTTCGCCGCACTATTGCTCGCTATCATAGCACGCACCGCCAAAATTGGGCGGTTCGGCGGTTTCGTTTTAGTAACCGGCTATGGTGTTTACATCGCAACTATGTTTGGTTGAAGCAACTTTCGTCAGAAACGAGGTGTTCGTGGTGGGTGACTGACCGTAACCCGATGGGGTCTGATCACTTCGTGTCCCGTTGAACCGAAGGAGTCGTCAAAGACACCGGGTAATACTGTTTCACAGCCTGCACACTTATTTCCGTGCAGATTCATCGTACCGATCCGGTGCCAGTTCCGTGTGATGACGGCTTGACCGCAACCCGAGCAGTATGTTGTACCGCCTTCGGGATCCACCACGTTTCCGGTGTAAACATACCGAATTCCTTTGCGCATCGCGATGTTTCGCGCCAGCGTCAACGTGGACTTCGGTGTTCGCGGAAGATCCGTTAACTTAAAGTCCGGGTGAAACGCAGTGA
This sequence comes from Myxococcales bacterium, assembly GCA_013360285.1. GTDB lineage: Bacteria > Myxococcota_A > UBA9042 > JABWCM01 > JABWCM01 > JABWCM01. The sequence continues at coordinate 17,320 of JABWCM010000105.1, read as the reverse complement.
AATGAATCGGCACGTCTGGGCCAAGTTCCGAAAGAATCCAATCGGTCATTCGCTCCAATTCGTCCGGGGAATCGTTTTTTCCCGGAATCAACAACGTGGTCAATTCAACCCACACGGGGGTCTCTTTGACCAACCACCGAATCGTTTCTTTGACCGGAGCGAGTTCGCTGAGCGTCATTTTACGATAAAACTCTTCACTGAATCCCTTCAGATCCACGTTCGCCGCGTCGATCCACGGGTAGATATCCTCCCTTGCCTCTTTGGTAATATAACCAGCAGTCACCATCACATTACGCACCCCGACCGCCCGAGTTGCCCGGGCGACATCGATCACAAATTCCCCGAAAATCGTCGGATCGTTGTAGGTATACGCCACCGATGGGCAACCGTTTTCCAGAGCAGCCATGGCGATGTCTTCCGGCGTAACCGCGTCCGCCGCCACCAAACTCAGCCTTGCTTTGGAGATGCTCCAATTTTGGCAGAACTTGCACGCTAAGTTACAGCCTGCCGTTCCAAAACTCAGCACTTTAGTTCCAGGCAGAAAGTGGTTGAGTGGTTTTTTTTCAATAGGATCAATGGCGAAGCCGCTGGTACGCCCCCACGCTGTCTGAATCAAGGTTCCGTTGTGATTTTCCCGAATCAAACAGAATCCGTGTTGCCCGTCGGCCATATGGCAATAACGTGGGCACAGCGTGCACTCCAGCCGACCATCCGCAAGCTTGTGCCACCAACGTGCCCGTACTCCCCGTTCCGTTTCCGTCCGTTGCGCGTTCGTTTTGTCCACCATGGAGTCACCTCAAATCCGGTTCACGTTTTCGGGTTCGGAGTTGTTTTCGAACCCCTTTTACCACACGATATTCGCCACCTTACTATTACGCCACCCGCAAATTTGCCTTTGACACACCATTTCTGCTCTTTAGAATGCGGCCGTAAGTCTCTGAGCCCGGGAATTTAATGAACACTTCCACATCCGACAAACCGAAAATCATTCACCGAGTCGTCGCCCGTTTTTCCGACGGCCGGGTTCTCAAAGGACAACAGGTGGAGTTTTCGTTGACCGATTCGAGTTTTTTGTTACGCCCGCTTGGGAAAAAAAAACCCGAGGCGGTCGACTTGAAGGATCTCAAGGCGGTTTATTACGTCAAGTCGTTTGATGGGCGGCCATTTTACAGAAAAGTCCGTGGTTTTGTCTCCCCGGACACCGTGGGTGGGCAGCGGGTGATCGTTCGGTTTGCCGACGGCGAGGAACTGTACGGAACTACGAGATTGTATTCTACCGACGACCCCGGATTTTTTGTATATCCATCGGATCCGGACTCCAACAGCGCACGGATTTTTGTGATAAACGGTCCGTCTTTGGCGGAAGTGAAGTTTACCGACTAAACCCGCGCCGGCTAGTCGGCGATAACGTTGATTTGCTGCGAATCCGCTGCCAGATCCGATCCTACTTTTCTGATTCGCCACAATACCTTGTCGACCAACAACGTGTCCCCTCGCCCCCGTCCTTCCCCGATGACGATTTCAAAGGCATCGCTCCTATCCGGTGCTGCCACGGCGATGCCCATATCTTTGTAGGCTTTGATTCCTACCGTGTTTTTCCCTTTGGTAAGATAGGTGTTGAGAGAAAGCGCCAACCCGGAGTCGAGAGAAGAAAATTCCCGCACTTTGTTGCCGTTGATGTACAGCTCAAACCGATATTGAGCCGCACCGGGTTTGGTGGCTGTGGTGGTAAGAAAGTAGTTGTTTTGTAACACCGGCGCCGTGTTGCTCACCCCGGCCGTGGTCTGAGTTGGGCCACCGGCTACTTGATAACCGGGCGCAGTGATGTGCAAATCGCCCCGAGAGTCAAATCGAATATTGCAATTGTTAAGCTGAAGGTCGGCGATAGCGCCTACTTTGACGCCATTGATATAAATATCTGCTGCCGTTGCTGTTGTAGTGCAGCCCAACAGCACAGCGATGAGTATCGGTATCCACCGACTGCCACTGCGTGTGTTTCGCACACGTCACCTCATGCTTTGGTTAACGCCTCAAGTAGGCGGGTACCGGGGCAAACTTTGCTCCGGCCGGCTTTTTCCGCAAATTTAGAGTCAGCCGAGCGGGGTTGAACACCATCAGATTATGCGTAGTCGGAGTGGTCAAAATAAACTGGGCGTTCGTAATCGACAAAAACCGGGTGATGTCGTCGATTCGTTCAACACTTAAGTGAGCGAAAGGTTCATCCAGAATAAAAAATCCTCCCGCTTCGCCTTCTTCCTGCATCGTCAGCGCCATGAGTAAGATAAGCGACGCAATGACACTTTGCCCACCGGACAACTTCGGGTGGTTGATCGGTACCGGCCGTTTTCCATCGAACCCAATCCGGATCTCGATCCCGGCTTTGGCCAACACCTCGTCGTCGTCCACCAGTTTCGGTGCAAAAATTTCGACTTCCACACCCGCCCGCTGCGCCAAATGAAGAATATTGTTCCGGTATCGCGCAACCGTTTGTTCCATGACCCGGATATAACTTCGCCGCGCCTTCCTCAACTCCTGTTCACCGCGCCGGTGTTCCCCCTGCCGTTGTGCCAACACCTGCTGCTGCGCGTCGAAATCCGCCCGTGCTTTGTCAAATATTCCCAATATTGCCGGGTCCTTACACCCCACAAACCCACCGATGTTGTCGCTCAACACCTTCAGCCGTTCAACAAGCTGCCCTTCGGACTCATGCAGCGCCAACGCGGTTTCTGTTCGTTTGTGCTCCGGAACCGCCAATTCGGCGTCTTTCAGTTCTAATGTTAACTTACTGCGCTTGCTGATCCGTTGTTGCAGGTCGGACTGTGCTTTCTGGCGCTCCTGCTCCAACAACTTTCGGCGATAATCCGACAGGCCTAAATTTTTTTCCTTTTCTAAAATCGCTGCATTGAGGCCATCCACTTCGGTCATCGCGTCCATGAGTTCCTGGCTCAACGCCCGTTTTTGCTCAGCCAATTCGTCCGACCGCGCCCGCAGCCCCGGCAGGGCCTCCTGTCGTTCCAAAAGCCTTACCCGCTCCCGCTGCCGTTCCAGCGCCCGTTCAATAAGCGACAACCGCCGCCGCAGTTGGGTTGCGTCGTTTTCGCGCTGGGCGACCGTGGTTTGCAACTCGTCCATTCGCCGCGATATTTCGGCAATTCGCCCACTTTTTGCGTGTCCTCCGCAATAGGTTTCTTTGACCCCAATAAACACACCACCACGTGGGTCCTGTCGGTATCCGTCCGGTGTAATACTGATGGAATCTTTCCCAAGGCGTGCCCCTTCGGCGACATCTTCCACCAACCGAACCCGGTCCAACTGGCTCAAAATCCACCGCGGCACCCGGTCATCGGCCAACGACACCTGGCTTAGTGCGGTGCCGGCCTCCGGCTTCTGTTTTACCGGCGTTTCAAAGTTACTAACATAACACGGGTATTGTTGCTGCTGCGCAATTTGCCGTGCCGCCAAAGAGTGTTGTGAATCAACAAGATACGTAAATCGATCCCTGCCGAGCAAACTTTCGATGGCCACCTGCCATTTTGCATCTTTCACCTCGATAACATCGGCCACCAGCACCGCAGAAATCCGCTCCTGCGCCAGCCTCTCCCCCATTCGGACCACCCACGGCGGCGGTTCCCGTTTCTGGCCGCTGTCCAACCGTCGCCGTTCCGAACGCAGCTCCATCATCTCGTTACGCGCCCGCTCCGCTTCGGCATTGTGCCCCGCTTCCGCCACCACCAACTGCCGCCGTTCGGTTTCCAACTCCTCCGGCGATTTTTCCACGGCATTCGTTTCGCTGCCCAACTTCGCCTGTAAGTCCTCAATTTCTTTGAGCAACATGCGGACAGCCCGATATTCGCCATCCACCCCTTCTTTTTTCTGCAGAATCACCTGCTGGTCATTTTTTTTGACCCGCACCCCTTCTTGAAGCCGCCCAATTTCTTCGACGACCACCGACGAATCCCCCAAGATTCGTACCGCCTCCTCCTCCCGCAATGCCCGTGCCGCCTCCGCTTCCGCAATCTCGGCGTCCAGCGTCCGCACCTGCTCCAAAAATCCCCGGTATCGGGCAATCGGCAACCTCACCGCCCGAATTTCGGCGACTTCTTCCTCCAGATCCCGGTACCGTTCGTAACTTCTGGCATCCTGCTCGAGGATGTGCAGATGCCGCCTAATATCGTAAACCTTGGCTTCTTGGTCCCGCAGCTCCCGCTCACTTAATACGTAACTTTCTTTGGCAGCGGCGTAGTTTTCCATCACCTGCTTGTCGCCCTGCATTTCCAGAACGTATTCCAACAGTTGTTGCGGCGTCCGTTTACACAGCTTATTGGTGTCCCCCTGCTCCAGCGCAAGGATTTTGAGTAAGGTCCGTGGCAGATTCGCTTTTTCCAGATCCCGTGAATATTCCTCTGGTGAAAGCAGGTTTGGCGATTGCCGGATTTCGTCAAGAGACGCGTCTCCAGGTAAGATAGCGTATCGTCGCAGCCACGTTCCGCTTCGCCGTTCAATAATACACGCAAGCGTCGCATCGTCTTCAAAGATCCCCCGATGCGTAAACGGGCGTTTCCCAAACCCCCGCCGCAACGGGTTGGTCACCACCCCTTTGACCACCGCCACCGAAGTATCGCCCCGCAGATACGAGCCGAGTTTTCGCGACGTCGACAACGTTCGTGCCCCAAGCAGAATCCGCATGGCGTCCAGAAACGTGGTTTTACCGCTCCCATTCGGGCCAGCGATCATGACCACCTGCTCATCCAAGGGTACACGAACATGGTCCCACAGGTCCCAGTTCATCAACTCAATAAACTTAAACGAAAACATCGGCCTTCCGAAATGATACCCCCGGTTGCGGCGAAACGTTTCGTTTCGTCACAAATCCGGTCTCGTACTCACTTAGTGCTTGCAAAAAGTGAGGTATGCCCCGCCTCTTTTCCCACACTTGCGGTGGTTACTCCAGGTCGCCGTCGTCCGTCGACTCGGGCTCATCTTGCGGCCCGGGCCACAGCGCATCGTCCAACTCGTCTTCTTCCTCAAACATCGGGTCTGCCGCCGGCTCCAACTTTGGCGCCGCGGTACGCTTTTGCCATGAGCGCCCCTCCGGTTCAGCGTCGTGTTCATCGAAATCCGCCGTATCCTCGAGTGTTTCCCCCAACTCTTCGAGAACCATTCGCCGATCCATCCCTTCCGGATAACCGATTTCGTCGGCGCTCACTCGCCGTGTCGCCGCACCACCCACCGCCGGCAATACCGCCTGTGCTGCCTGTGACTCCGCTTCGGCCCCCAAAATATCCCACAACACGCTGTCTTTGAGCTTCATCGCCAATTCGTTCCCGTCGATCATCAGATCCAACAGCGGCCCCTCGCTGATCGTCCCATTTCGATCCTCGGCGATGTATCCCAGATTCCTTAACTGACCCAGATACCGTTGAAAGTTTACTTTGCCGAACTTCTGCCCAAACTCCGCGTACAACGCGTCCCGATGCACCGACAGGATCACTGCCTTCCGCGGTTTGTGCTCCGGAAACATCTCCAAATTGTTGTCCGCGATGTCCTGCCGCGATTCTTCGGCGACCCGCTTCGGCAACACCAACTTCGCCCACAAAATGACCACCAACGCAACCGCGCCTTTGTGCAGCCGCATGTTGGTGGACCAATCAAACGTGACGTCGCTTTCGATATGGCTTTTGAGCCTCACGGAGAAATATTCCGAATAAAAGTGGTCCACAAAATCCAGACCGACTTTGTCAAGCCGCTGTCGCACCCGGTCACGCAGCTCGTCGTTGAGCACCAGGTCCTTGTATGCACTTTTGCGGATATACGTAAAGATAAGCAGATGCGCCGCCACCTGCTCCGCACGTTCGTCCAATTCCGTGTCGTCGACCGATCCGCCCATCAATCGACGGCCAACCTCCCGTTCACCGCTCACGCACCACCTCCCCGTTTGTGGTCCGAGGCCTGTTTTGGCCGCACAACCCCTTCCGAAATCTCCGACACTTCATTGGCATAAATCCACTGGCCCCGGCCGGTGACCTCAAATTCCATGGGGCAATCCCGTAACTTAGCAATCAACGCATCCCCCCCGTCCTCCACGTTCGGCGCATGCCGCATGCCGCCTTCGGATAAACATAACAACGACAACCGGTACGCACTTTCCGCCCAACCGGTGTGCGGGATAAACGTTGCCAATGCCCGCTCTTCCTTTGCGCTGACCAAATGTTCCACGTCGGAAACGAACCGCGCCAACGAAACAAACCGCTCCACCTCGCCCACACTTTCGACCGCCATCCGCGGTTGTCCGTCGGTCCACCCGCGCCGTTCTTCTTCTTCTTCACGCTCCTGCAAATACAACACGTATTCGGCTTCCGAAAGTACGTTGTCGACGATTGCAAACCGCGGCGCCGGCGGCTGTGACACAAACCGTTGCCCGAAGTCAGCGATTTCGTTGACACTGCACTTCATCAGAAACTGGGTGATATCGGTTAACGACAAGCCGCTTGCGTCCAGATGAATCCGCCGATGGGTGATGTCGTTGAGCGCCCGCTGGAGCGCCCCGTGCCACTGATGCAACTCACTTAACGACCGACCAATCGCTTGCGCCGTTTTGTATGCGCCAAAATCTTCGACATCCAACTCGTCCAACAGGGTCCGCGCCCTCATCGACCAAGCCAGGTTTCGGTCCAGTTTGTGCCGCACATCCAAGATCTTGACCTCGCTATGCGACGTCATGGCGTCTTCCGCTTCACTGATCACCTTACGCAGGTTGTGTTGCAGGTGTGACAGGGGTGCTTCCGGGTCCACACCCAACGCGGCAGCCATTTCTGCATGCAATACACCCAAGGTCAGGTCGCCGTCATGAGGTTGGGTGCCCAACAACGAAGCCAACGTGGTGTACACCGTGCTGCCCGCCGATCCCAGGGCATAGGTCCCGTCTTCCCAAACGAGCCAACCACTCACCCGCAGCGACCGGAATACGCGCACGCGATGATGGGCCGCCAACCACGGAAACGTATGATGTAGTTCGTCGGCGGTCCATTTGGTTTTTTCCGACGACGCGAGTTCACTTAACACCGCAAACCGACCCAGAAAACCCGCTTCATCATGGCGGAATAACTCCCGCAGCAGGCCGAAATAACCCAACAGCGCGCCGGCTTTCCCCAAAAGCGGCACCGTTTCAACCGTAAACCCCGGCGTCAGAAGCTCTCCCACCGCGGCAACATGTTCTTCCTCGCCAAAATCGAGTTGACCGGATGCGATCAACAGATCGGATAAACCGTCTGTTTCGGGGTTCAAATGGGAAGATGTAGGATTCGGGTCAACCATAGCGCCGTGGGTTGTAACACAGTCCAATTTACCCGTTCAACACGGCGCCAACGGAAGCGTTATTTGTTTTTTTTCGAAGAAAACGTTGTGAAATTGATTTGTATTTTTCGCAGGTTGGATAACCGCTGCCCATACGGTGTGTGGCGTTAAATGACTAATTGTTCGCCTTAAACAACGGTTTGAGCGCTCCTAGGCCCACATTTCGCAGATAATTGATGTGTAAGCCGCGGCATTCGTGAAACACCACACAATCCTTACACCGGAGACTTTTGCTGTAATACTCGCCTTCGATATACCGGTCCACGTACAGGTCGGTGTCCAAATGTAAATCCGCGCCCACCATCTGGGGGGTGATTTCGTCGAAATCTCCGGCTGTCGCGTTGTCTCCGCCGATACATCGCGGCACGTTTGCCAGCCGGTATTGGGCTGTGACCAGATCGCGTAATTGTTCCACCCCGGGGTCGTTGGCGCGGGATTCGCTCAAATAAGGGTGGTTTGGTAACACCAAAACCAACTTTTTCTTCAATTCGGGCTCCAAAGAGGTGTTCGTTTCCGGCAGCAACAATTTATTCGCCACATCCTGATTTAACACGACCTCGATCCGGTCGAATTCGGCTCCCACGCCGGCCAACAGACCTTCTATCGCCCGTTGTCCCTTCAGTCGTAAACCGCGAAATCGCCCCGGTTCCCTGGCCAGCGTCACCACTTCCTCAACCGGAAGCTCCGCCACCCACAACGGTTTGTCGTCATAGGGCAACCTCGATACCAACTGCTGTGCCGCCTTGGCGGTTTTTGCTTCAATATGCACAACGTTGGGTGTCTGGTTGACCAACCGTGGTGCCGCCCGGTCCCAATCGGCTGGCCGATCGGCATCAATTCGTATGCGACGAAAGGTTCCTTCCAGAAACAACGTCCGATACCGAAACATCGTGGTTTTGCACAACCCGTTCAGAAAGCAGTGGTTACACCGCTCGCCATAACAATCCGGTGGTGTTCCGGTTTTTAAGTACCCGTCGAAATTATGGCGCCCGCCGTTGACCTCCGAATGAAGTTTGTGCGGTTCTTGAATCAGATGTTCGTATCCTTCCAGGTAACTTACCGGAAACCGATTGGTCCACAGGTACACCCCTGGTTGGGCACTGACTTCAAATGCACGTTGTAGGTGTTCGAACGAGTCATCTAAGTTAAAAAACAACTGTTCCCGATACTCTTCAAACCCTCTTCCAAACGGTACGATGTACAACAAATCGAATTCCCGAATCCCCATATTCATGTAAAAGTCAATGATGTCACGAATATGAGCGACGTTCATCCGATTGATGACGATGTCGATATTCACCACCACGCCGCCCAACGCCTGTAAGTTACGGATTCCCTGGTTCGCCCTGTCGAATGCCCCCGGTAATCCCACCAACCGGTCATGTAACTTAGCGTCGTGGCCATGCATGGAAAAGGTAGCTTCATCAAGCCCAGACAGCTTCGCTTTCCGTGCGAAATCCGGGTATGCAAACATCTGGCCGTTGGTGACGGTTTGCACCCAGCGATATCCCAATTCTTTTCCGTACCGGCACAGTTTGAGAAAATCGGGATGAACCGTTGCCTCCCCACCCGAAAGGATGAGCCTCTCCCCCCCTTGTTCGTACCCGCGCCGGATAAACGCCTGTAATTCGGAAGCCTTGACCATGGTTCCATTTTGGTTCCACGAATCCAAACAAAAGGTGCAACGCTGGTTACATAAGCGGGTCAATCGAACCCACACCCGCTTTTGTTTTACTGCGGTTTCTTTGGTGATGTCTTTTTCCACAAATAGGTCGGCAGAATCCACAAATGCGGTTTCCTCCGCCCTGTCGACCCGCTCATGGTCGCCGGTTGTCCTGTTTTCTGACGGCACCGAATTTCCGCTCATGATCGTTGGCATCCCTTCCTCCGGGTCACGGTCGCGCCACAATTTCCGTAAAACCGTACAGTTCCGCGTACGTTCTGTCCAACCCTGGGCACACCGATCGCAGTCTACATGCGGTACAATCGGCGCCATAAACCCGTTGTGCGGGACCTTGTTCGGAAACGACGGGACCGACGTGGAGGTTGGGACGAGTCATGACCCATTCCGGCCACCTTGCTCCGCCACACAATGGCAGACCATCTAAGAGTACGCGCCCCTGGACCTGGTGAAATCGGTCGGCAGCCCGATTGACAAACGGCGCCAACAAGGTGATCCGCGGGGCCAGGTTTGTTGCGGACTTGTACGCACTTCCAACAAGCTTCAACCCGGATAAGTGCCACTGTTTCACCCCATGTTGAGCCAGCAGCACAGCGATTTCCACCAGGTGGCGAAAATTCGACCGGGTCAACACTGTCCGCACCACCACCGGCATCCCCAAACGGGTCGCCCGGCGTAATCCGGCCATGGTTTGGGCCCATGAACCCTCACATTGGGTCAGATAATCGTGGCAAACCTCGTCGGCTCCCAAAACCGGCACCTGCAACCCCGTTAACCCATTGTCCATCAATCGTTTGAGCCACTGGGAATACGCCGCCATCCGCCCGTTGGTTTGTAACCACACTTCTGTGGCCCCCAACGCCCGGGCGGTGGTGATCCATTCGCCGACTTCCGGGCGGAGGCTGATTTCTCCCCCAGACAACACGACCGTGTCACCGGGGCGCACCGATGTGTGAAGGTTCCGACAGACCTCGTCCGGTGGTACGTCTTGCTGTTGTGACCGCAGGTCGCCCTGAGCGCAGAACAGGCAGCGGTTGTTGCAGGAATAACCGGTAGTGACAGTAAGATTGGCCATCGTTCCAAACAATGTACGGTGGAGGTTGATCAAGATCCCCGTCCTCGGGGTGAATTGAATGCCGCAGAATTCCCGTAACTGCAAGCTACCGTGTTTCAAACGCTTGCAGACCTGTGTGGATAGGGTAGGGTGCTCGTTATAGAGGGTTGAATATGGATCGAATGGTTCTGTTGCTCGAAATGTTGTTGCACCACGAAGCCGATACGTTGCAGTTACGTGCCGGAGCCTCGCCGATGTTGTTTGCGGGGAAAACTTCGGAGCGGGTTGCCCAAGCACCGCTTGGCGAATCCCAAATCGTCGAAATGGTACACACCCTTTTGGATGCCACCGAGCAAGGTACACTCAAAAATACGGGTACTTTTGATTGTACACGATCGTTTTCCGGCCTGGGCCGGTTTCAGGTACGGGTTCGGCTGACCCCAGATGGGTATATTTTGGCGTTTCGACCGATGGGCAAACGTCCCGAAGTTCGGATTGCCCACGAACCCACCGAACCGATGAGTCTCGCGGCCCAAACCAAAGTAGCGGCGGCTGTGGCGGACAATCCCCAGTGGTTGCAGCCATTGGGTGGAACACAAGGAACACAACCGTCGCCTTCGCCGTTGCCGCCGGGAATATTAAACCCGTTGTTGTACCGGACCTTGGTCGACGGCGCGAGCGATTTGATCGTGTCGACCCACCGGGAGCCGACGATGCGAATAGTCGGTAAGTTAAAAAAGGTGAACGGGGTGCGGATCACCCAAGAGGAATTCAGTGCGGTGCTTTTGGAAGGGTTGCCGCCTCTCAAACGCGACGAGTTTGAAAACAAAGGCAGCGTCGATTTGTCGTACGAACTCGAAAACCCGGACAGCGAAAAACCCCACCGGTTTCGTGTGAATGCGTTTCGCCACAACGAGGGCTGGTCCGCCGCGTTTCGACCTATTTGGGAAACCATACCCACGTTGGGCGAACTCAATTTGCCTGGTCACTTAACCGAGGTGACGGCATTTCCGCATGGCCTGGTGTTGGTGACGGGGCCCACCGGTTCCGGCAAATCCACCACGTTGTCGTCGCTGATTGAACACGTCAATCAGAACCGGTTTGTCCACATCATTACGCTTGAGGACCCTATCGAATACCTCTACACGTCTCGCCACAGCGTCATTCACCAGCGGGAGGTAGGCACACACCTCGAGTCATTTGCGTCCGGTCTGAAAGCAGCATTGCGGGAAAATCCGGACATTATTTTGGTAGGAGAAATGCGGGACAAAGAAACCGTGGCGGCGGCGTTGACGGCGGCGGAAACCGGTCACTTGGTGTTGTCGACGCTTCACACCGCCAACGCCGCCCAGGCCATTGACAGGATGGTCGACGTGTTTCCGAGCCACCAACAAAGCCAGGTCCGGATTCAATTGGCGTCGGTCCTAAGAGCGGTGGTCACGCAACGTTTGTTGCCCACCCAGGATGGTGCCGGCAGAATCCCGGTGGTCGAAATCGTGCGCCTGAATTATGCGTTAGCAAACCTCATCCGCGAACAAAAAACCCATTTGTTTACAAGCCAGATTCAGACCAGCCGCGGTGACGGCATGGTGTTGTTTGACCAGTCGTTGGCCGAGGTCTACCAAAAGGGATGGATTTCCTTAGAAGAAGCCCTGCGCGCGGCCCATGATCCCAAATACATCAAATCCGTGTTGGGCCTGGCGTAGTCTTAGAGGGTGTTTGGGAAAAAAATAAGCTACGCGAGCCATTGGCCTACTGCGTCGGTCCTGCCTCGGTCGACCCATCCTCAGCGTACCATTGGTTACGCCTCCGGTGGGCCTCAGTCGGCAGGCCCGCCTCGCTACGGCCACTGTCTCGCTCGCCGTTATTTTTTTCCCAAACACCCTCTTAATCCGCATTGTTCACAAGTTCGACAACGTCCATCCCATCACTGGTTTCGGCCGGGCGATTCCGTTCTGAGCAGTTGCCGAGACCTCTCCCATTCCTGCTCCAGCTCCCGGGCGATTTCCGGGTCTTGAATGGCAATCCCAAGCGCTTGGCTTTCGCGGAATGCGCTGTTTTCCAACAAGGATTGGCCCACCGCTACCCCGTTTGCGTGCGCTGCATAGGCGGCGCGCAAAATCGCGTTTTTGATGTGGCCACCGGACAAATGAAACGATTTCGCCAAATGTTCCAGGTTGATATCCGCGGCAAGCGGCAATTCCGGCGGCAACAGCCGCTCCCAAATTTTCTGCCGTTGTTCCCAATCGGGATGCGAAAAACTCACGCGAAATTGTAACCGCCGTTTCATCGCTTCATCCAGGTTGCCGTAAAGATTGGTAGTCAGGATCACGATGCCTTCGTAACGTTCGATTTCCTGCAACAACACGTTGACTTCCATGTTGGCGTATCGGTCGTTGCTGCTTTTGGTCTCAGTACGGCTTCCGAACAACGAATCGGCTTCATCAAACAACAACATCGAACGCGCCGCTTTGGCTCGTTTGAAAACCTCCGCCAGATTTCGTTCGGTTTCACCGACATATTTGCTCACCACCTGCGGCACGTTGATTCGATACAGCGGGCGGTTTAATTCGCTCGCCAATATTTCAGCACACAATGTTTTTCCCGTGCCGGGTGGGCCGTCAAACAACGCCACGATCCCTTTACCGGTGACAAGCCGCCGTCCAAAACCCCATTTGCTCATCACGTACGTGAACGATTTGGCGGCATTTAACAACTCTTTGATCTGGACCATCTCGGTTTCCGGAAGAACCAGGTCCTCCAAGGTAAGTGTCGGTCTCAGCTCTTCCGTATATTGATCGATGTTGTACCGGGTTTGGTTTTGTGCGCCTTGTTGCAACAAATCGGCGGTAAGAATCGGATGTTGTTGGTCTTTTGCCAGCGCTTTGTTGAGCGCAAACAACACCGCGTTTTTGATCATCCCGCCGCTAAATTCGAAACTGTTGGCCAAAAGTGAAATGTCCACATCGTCGGAAATCTCAATTTCCGGGGGAATATGCCCTTCCCACAGCGCCTCCCGGTCGGTTGGGGTCGGCAGGCGAAAATCCACCTGGTAAATAATTCTGCGTTCCAAAGCGGCGTCCATGATGTCCGGGTGATTGGTGGTCAAAATCACAATCCCGGCAAACTCCTCGAGAGCCGATAAGATAGCGGATACCTTGGGACTCCGTTCAGCAAACAACGGCTCACATTCGTCCACCAGAACCAACGCATCCCGCGCGGTTGCTTCGCGAAAAATCCGGCGCAGAATTGTTTCGGCGCTTTCGTTGGCAGTCAGCAACCGGTCCGGAAACACACGCAACGTGGTCACTTCCAACAATGTGGAAATCGCCCGCGCCAACATGGTTTTTCCGGTGCCCGGCGGGCCGGAAAACAGCAGCACGATGCCTTTTCCGTAACGGACAATCGGCGAAAATCCAAATTCTACCAAGGCTTGTCGGTAACGTTTATGATGGCGCACCAAATCGGTCACGTGGCGGATTTGTTCGGCCGGCAACACAACCCGATCTAGGTCGATGCGGTTTGTCTCCAGAGCACAATAAGACGAAATGGTTTCATCCAGCTCCTCGTGACCCAACAGGAGCCTTCCAACGCGTGTCACCACACCCACTTCTTGATCCAAAAGCGAAGACGATCCCAGCGGAGGGGTTTCGAGGCAAATCAATTCATTGGCCAACAACCGGGCGCTTTTGCGAAACAGCCGTTGACCATCGATTTGGTCTTCCCGGCTTTCATAAAGAAGCCTGAGTGCCAAATCCACGGTGCATCGCCGGGTCAATGTGCCTGTACACAACGACTGAAACCGCGCCCGTAACTTTGTGTCCAGTTCCGGGGTAATGGCCAGCACCAGGACCGCCTGTTCCACAACGTCCAGACCGAAACGCCGAACGACATCCAGAAACGGGAACCGAACTCCTTGATTTTCGGCTGACAGTGCCTGCTGCATGGCTGCGTGAACCGATTGCACAAAGCCGCCATGTGGTTTGTTTTCAACCAAATCTCGACACGCAACATCGACCAACACGACCATATGCCCCAGAAAGGCCGCATTGCTGGTTGCGGCAAACGTCAACGGATATTTTTCCAACTCTTCGTTTGTCATTGTGTTTTTCCTCTCGTACTCTTGTAAAGAGCGTTCATTTCAAAGTCAATGGCCCTCCTTCAGCGTTACAATCCATCGATTTAGCATGGTGGCAAGTGTTATGGTGCATACCGCGTCGATTCCGAAAGAAAAACGAACTCCGTCGCTTCATTCGTATCATTTTGACGATACAAGCCAAAAGACAGCTCCGTTGTCTGTACGGACTGCCGTCGCAACGGTGATCGAAGGTCTGCGCACTGGAGCAACGGCAACCGAAATGGTGACGGTGGTGTCCGGTTGGGTTCGGTCCGGTCGGCTGGGACACAAAGAAGCGGGTAGTCTTCCGGAGATCCTGGCGGCATTTCCCGAAGCTCGGGCGCTGTGTGCGGGGTTGCGCCCCGCGGAAACAACGGCACAAGCGGACTTGACCAGCCAGGCCGGCGTGTTGGCGGAAATCGGCCCCGGTCAGCCGCTCGACACTGCTGCCCGTGTTCGAATGGAAACGGCGCTGTCGACCCGTTTTGGCGACGTTCGTGTCCACGTAGATGACCGGGCCAACCAAACCGCACGAAAGTTATCGGCGAAAGCGTTTGCAGTGGGTGAACATATCGGATTTGCTTCGGGCACCTACAAACCAGGTACCCCACAAGGCGACGCGACCCTTGCCCACGAACTCGTACATGTCGCCCAAAACCGAACCAGCCAACTCTCAACCGGCATCACCCCGCGTGGACACGCAGCCGAGGCTTTAGCAGACCGAGCTGCTCAACAGGTCACTTCGGGACGTATTATTACCGACCTGTCCCCGTTTTTGGTGACCCCGGCGGGTATCTCATTAACCCGAGACGAAATTTCCCGCACCGACGCGTCGGGCAGTCGGGTTACGATTTCCAATTATCAGCTTACTCAAACGGGAAATGCCTGCGGTACCACCAGCACCGCCATGGTTCTCCAGTTTTTGGGATATTCACTTCGCCAAGCCGATGTGGACGCCATGATCCGGTCCAATCCCGATTTTGTTGACATGTTTACTTCGCCCAATTCGATCATCGGTTTAATGAGTCGATTTGGAGTCAACAGCACCGGTTTTCAAAACAATCAGTTCGGCCACATCCGCCAAAACGTCGACAATCGTGTGCCGATGATCGCGGTGATCGATGCCGACGGCAGCAGCGGCCAGAGCACGGCCGGCGTGCACTATGTCGTCGTCGACGGTTATGACGATGCAGCCGGTGCCGAGCAGGTCCATATCGTCAATCCGTGGGGGGCGGCGTCAACCGGCTGGCAACCGTTTGGCACCTGGGCTTCCGCCAACTGGGAAAATCTCCAATTTCCTTGGCCCTTTCAATTGATGAACCGGTTTTATATCGCGGTCGGTCCCGGTGGAGTCGGTGGGTCATCGATGTGGGCGGGTATGGCACCCGGCGCGTTGGTTGCCGAAGGTGCTGCCAACTTTATGGAAGCGTTGGGGATTTACGCGCGTACCCGCGGAAGTTGGGACGAAGTGCTCAACTCGTTGACCCACGGCACCCTACAACTCGTGTTGTCCCTTGCCGAAACGGTTACCGGCGGCGTGTCGTTTTTGGCGCAAAATATCGGCCGGTGGATGACGCTCATTTCGGATTTGGGAGTACGGCTTATCGAACGCGGCGGCGCCGGCAACATTGCAGGCGGAATTTTTCTGACCCTGGTGGGCGCTCCGTTTTGGATCGCGGGGCGAATCATCGATGTCGTCGCCAACATCGCTTCGGCGATCGGCGAAGTGATCACCGCGCCATTCCGGGCGCTAATCGATTGGATGTCCGAAGATGATCGGATTCGGGCCATCGTCCGGCAGCGGGTCGAAAATGCCCGAAATGGTCGGTCGGGTACGCTTGCGGAACTCAATGAACAAACCGTCCAGTCGATGTTGCGGGAGTTGATGGAAGGGTACTGCGGCGACGACGACGAAGACGCTATCTTACAACTTCTGGAAGCCACAACCCAACCCGGTTCCCAGGCGATCATGTCCAATGTGTTACGCGACGAGGCGCTACGGCGCCGGCTGTACCGCGCGGTGGATGGCGCACAATACCAACGAATGCTGCGATTGATGGCCACCCATTTGGGCAACGACGTACGTACCGAGATTTTTGAAGAACTGCTCAATGGTTGGACCCGGGGCGGCGATGAAGAATCGCTTATTTCGATCATCAGCACTCTTCCCATCACCGACGCCCAAACGATTCTGACCCCGGAGCGGCGGCAACGGATCTACAACGATGTCGATGGCGCCAATTTCACAACGCTCATGGGAGTGATGTTTGACCGGTTTCCCGCCTGGCGCGGCGAGGTCCTGGATCGTCTCGCGGCGTCGGACTGCGGCGACGCACGCGAACAGCTCATCATTCGGAAACTACGTAGCCTATCGGTTCCGGAGTTTGACGGTCTCATCGAGTCCCAAAGCCGGCGGCGGGCGTTGTTTTCCGCGATCGATGGCGCCGAATACCAAGAGTTTTGCCGCCTTGTTGGGGTCAAAGCGTCGTCATTGGACGTCAAAGCCGATGTGCTCAACGACTTGATGCGAGGCTCCTGCGGCGACGATGACGAAGATTCGATTTTGGCCATTCTGCGAGGGGTCGACCCGACCGTTCGGACGTCGTTGGTCAGCCGTGTGGGACGGGGTCGACTGGATTCGGCCATCGACGGGCAACAACAAGACGAACTGGATGCTCTCTTAGGGCCGGCGTGATGGTTGTAAATAGATTTTGGCTTATCGGGTTGGGGTTTCTGGTCATGGTGGGACTTGGGTGTGGTTATTCCGGGGTCCAGCGCACTATCCCTTTGGATCGCTCCGGTGAAGCGCTGGTGGTGGCCTGGCTTTCGGAACACGAATTGTTGGCTGGATACGGTGACGCCGAGCCGCGGTTGGTTCGGATAGGCAGTGCCGAAGGTAACGTGGTGTTCGATTACGGCAAACAAGGTGGCGCGATTGTGGCGATTCGGGTCATCGACAAAAACCGCGCTTTTGCCGCCACCACCCACAGCTTGGTTGAAATCGACCTCGACAAAAACCAGACCAACATACGTTGCCGTTATGCCGATCAGGTTGCTGGTGCGTGAGAGAAAGGCTGGCGCGGCGATGGTCGCTGCGGGACGGAACAGCGCCACG
>JABWCM010000374.1 GCA_013360285.1 Myxococcales bacterium | reverse complement strand
GACTGAGGAATATCGGGAATATTCCGCAAGGACGGGACTGGACAAGGCAGCCTAAATTAGCCGAACAGGGTTCACTTATCTATTTCCGCTGACCCTCTCGGGGCTTTTGCACCGTTTGTGCGATTTTTCTCACAAACCCAAGTCTATGGAACATGTTACGCGGTCACTGCCGCACGCCGAGAGGTGGCTAACGAGGTCCGAAACACGGCTCGAACACCCCAATTTTACGGCTAAGTTGTCTCCGTGAGGTGTTCGAGGGGCCTGGTAGTGGCCTTGATGACATATGGGCCACACGGCAGCGATACCCACCGACGTGTCATAAATGCCGGAAACACACGTCGATATGGACTTCCGGAGGTGTCGTGAAGGCAACGATTGGCCACCGAATGGTGTCAAGTAGGCCACTCGGTGGTATCGTACAGGTGATCGAGTCGTGTTGCGTGAGTATCGCGACGTATACATGACACTGCCGTGCCACCCGCTGGAGGTTCGTATAGGCCGGTCGATGCTTTGACGTGACGTCGTGCCGCGTGCGAGAGATGTTTGCTTTCGACCGAGTCGGCATTCCCAATCCACGCAGGGGTCTTTGCCCGCCTCTCCGAATTATCCTTGGCATTTTGTGCGAGGTCTTTCGGGGATATAAGAGGGTGTTTGGGAAAAAAATAACGGCGAGCGAGACAGTGGCCGTAACGAGTTGGTCGGGGCGACCGTGGCACGGCCGACGTAGTAGGTCAATGTGTCGAGTAACGTAATTTTTTACCCAAACCCCCTCTCACAGGCTGTGAAAAAATAGCTGCGCGACCTCACAAACTCAGCGATGGGTGGTCAGGTTGGATCACGTGGCATATCGGCCCCCCGGGTTACATCCCGGAGCGAGGTCCACAGAGAAGGGGAAATAGACGCGTTTTGGGCGTAACTGTCCCGTTGCATTAAATGGCGATGTAATTGGGGCAGTCGGTAATACGGCACCGATGGGTACCAATGGTGCTCAAGATGCAGGCCTACATGATGGGGAAGAAAAAACAGCCGTTCGAACCACGTGGTTTGGGTTGTTCGGGTTAATGAATATTCGTTTCTGCCTGGCACATTCGAATGTTCGCAGATAAGCCGGATGTATTGAACGGCGATGTGCCAGGTGCAATAGGGGATAGCCCAGTAGACCACAAAACCCAACCATGTTTCGGTTATGGTGAACAACCAGACGGCGATTCCCAACCATACCAGCCGGGCGGCTTTGGCGGCCGGGGACATGCCAAACTGAAAACCGCCGACGATGCCTCGCAGCATCCAGAATAACCCGGTAAACCCGGCGGCTCGCCAGAGGATTTTGCCCACCAGCGCCCCGGTTGATTTTGGATACAGCCACTCCTTCGTCACGTTTCCGGTTTTGTCGTGAGTGCCCCATAACTCTCGGTTCCCATCCCCCTCCGCAGCTAGATACTTATGGTGAGCACCGTGGAAATGGCGGAATCCCTGCACGGAAATAAACATGGGCCAGGCCAACAGTACGTTGCCGACCCAATCGTTCCACGTACGGTTGGGGAGCAAACGGAAATGGGCGGCGTCGTGGGCGATGACCAACAACGCGTGTTGCCGCGAGCCAATCCACACAATGGCCGGCAAAGTGACCCACAGAGTTGCCGCCCACTCCGCCAGCAGAATCGCAGTGAGGATCCCTGCCCACTCAACCGTAATCCCAAAGGCGGCCTGGAATGGGGAAATGCGGCTAAATGCCTGAAGTTCCTGTTTGGTCAGGCGTTCCGGAATTTTGCTGGATACCAGATCATGGGGGTGGGAAGTTTCCGTGGCGGGCTGGTTTTCTGTGGTGACTCGGAATGCGGGCTGCACTGTGGAGTGATTCATGTCCACTCTCCGGCGTACAACTCGCCCAATGCTTCAAAACCGGGGCGGCATGCTTTGACCAATTGTTCCCGGATTCCGTGGGGCAGATGGGTCCACGAAGATTTTGGCGCAGTCACCGTTTTGGCCATGGCGTCGATATCTCCATTGGCATTGCCCTGCAGAATAAACTCAAAAAACCGAGACAACGTGGGTTTCGGGGAGGATAGGATATCTTCGTACCGCAATGTCAAGAGGCGGTCCGAAGGTAATCCCGCCAATTCGTTGAGCCCGGCGATGATTTCGCCGGACCAATAATGGCCGCATAACGGCAACGGAACACTTTCGGTACGGAAACGTTCGGCGTCAAAACATTCAGGCAGATAACAAGCGAGATCGTCAGGAATGTCGTCGGCGAATTTGCGGTCGGGGTTTTCGTAGGGGTCGATTCCCAAAATCTCGGTTAACTGAGCGGCGATCAATGCGATTCGAAAACCATAATGGCGGCTCATCGATATTGCGGTGTTTCTGCCGTCACGAACGATGTGCACAAACCGGGCATCGGGGAAATGGGCGCGTAATCTGTGGACAACCCGCAACGAACCACCCGAACGTTCTACCCAAACCCGAGCTTTTTTTTGTTGTGCCAACTCGTCGAAAATCCGTCGGTATTGGGTGCCAATGGGAGCGCTGGGCAACGACCGAACATAAGGTTCCAACTCGTCAAACAACCGGTCGGGATCGGGATCCAGGTGGAGCAACGTGGTTGCCGCGATGGCGGGGATTCCCGTTTCCGCTGTGTACCTTCGGCCTGGACCGGGGCGATACAACGCTTCGTCCATCATGACGTTGTGTCGAAGCATCAGGGTTTGACGGGGATGCGTGCCGGACAACTGGCTCCAGACATATTCGCCGTCTTTGGGATCATTGGGAAAGGTTTCGGAGATTCGGCCACCCAGATCGGTGACAAACACCACAAATTCCGACAAAGATAACACGTCGGGGTGTGAACTGAGGCACGATGACAACAACGTTGAGCCACATCGTCCGGTTCCGACAACAAATACAGGGGACAGCGCCATGACCTACCTCGCTGCGGGGACGGCCGCCCGTTCTTTTTCCAGTCGCTCCAGATACCATTCCACGAGCGCCGGCACCGATGGGAGTTTTCGATACAAATCGGCTCGGCCATCGAGTGCATTGTCGGCTCGGCTGCGGTCGAAATGTTTGTCGCCGCTGATGTATGACCGATAAAATTCGAGCCGTTCGTCGAGTTTTTCGTCGAGCCAATCCAAAGGTTGGTCCTCGTCTACAAACTCGGGATCGAGGAATTGGGTTGCTCGGGTCACGGCGGTGAGCGTTTCACTCACGGTAGGTGGGGAATTCTGCGTCAAATGATACACACCGGAGGCGTTTGGCGACAACCCGATATGGACCGCTTGTGCCGCAACTTCATCCACCGGGACCAAACTGAGCCGTTGGTGGGGGTTGGCGCGGAAGCGTATCCGATGGGTGTTCATCATTCCGCGCTGCATTCGTTCCATTACCCCCTTAAACTGCACCATTTGGCGTGTAAAACCATACAATCCCGAAAAGGTTGTGGCCGCGAGTGTTTGCGAGTGGCCGACCACGATTCCGGGTCGCAGGATGTGCACCTTGATTCCATCTGCGGCGCGTGTGGCGCGTTCGGCGTGTACTTTGCTGCGTTCGTAATGGTTGTTGGTGGGGGCTGTAAACTCGAATTGTTCGGCAATTACCCCGTTGGTGGAGCCGGCGACATACGCGGTGCTGATCTGGTTCAATACCGTTGCACCGGCTGCTTTGGCCAGCTCCAGCACGTTGAGGGTTCCGCCCAAATTGATGTCGAAAATTTCCCGCTCAAACCGATCTTCGTAACGTAACGAAGCCGCGCTGTGCCATACCACGTCGAAATGCGGAATCGGGTGGCTGATTCCGCACAACGGCTGGCAGACATCGCCGGCTATTGCCCGAACCCGTGTCAAGGGTAGGTTTTCGGAATCGTGCCCGTAGGCTTTGGCGGCCACTCGGAGGGATTCATGCATACGTGGTTCCGCACCGACATCGCCGGGGCGAACAAGGGCTACAATCTCATCGGTAGTGGTTTCCAATAGCCGCAGCACCAATGCGCCGCCGACAAATCCGGTTGCACCGGTCACAAAATGAACAACTCCGCTTCGTATCACAACTGACTCCATCGGAACGAATTTGCTGAACCCGCACTTCTCACCAGTATTTGTAGGGAGAAAGAGTCTGTGAAAAAATAGCTACGTGCCCCAATTCCGGCCGCTTTTGGCCCCAAAGGCTTCCGAAAAAGGTTTCGCAATATTCCCGATATTACTCAACTTTTTC
>JABWCM010000373.1 GCA_013360285.1 Myxococcales bacterium | reverse complement strand
TGCGCAATATTCCCGATATTACTCGGGTTTTCCAAAACCAATCCGCCGCCAAATCCACGCCCACAGCCCGCGCCCATATTTTTTCACAAACTCTCTGGAAAATATCGAGACCAACGCCATGGATAAACAACGTTCGCCTGGTGCCGGCCCGGACTCGAAACAACGGCGGCTGTGGGTCGGACGCCTGCTGACCTGTGTTCTCCCCGGACTTGGGCACCTTTACCTGGGCCATGTGAGAGCGGCATCGGCTTTGGCCGGTTGTTTTTTGCTCGGTGTTTTGGGCTTTTTTGCAGTTTGTTTGGCTCCCGGTGTGGTTTATTTGCGACCGGCTGGCCTTTTCGTCTTATATTACTGTATCCTCGTTCTTAGTTCCTTATTTAACCTGGATTCCATATACCAGAAGGACTTAGGTGCCGGCAACTTCTCTCCGCGTAGTCCGCTGGTTTATTTTGTGATGTGGATTGGGGTTGTGGGTGTGCCGAGCACCTTTTTGTGGTGGGTCGCAGGTCAGATTTGGGGAACGGTGACGATTGCCGACTATGGCTACTTTCCGCAGGTAGTGCCCGGTGACAAAGTGTTGTTCCGACGTGCAGTGGAAACACTTCCGCAGCGTGGAGACCTGTTTGTTGTCGAAGATGGGAACCATTCTCCGACGTTGGGGCGCATCGTCGGGCTCCCCGGCGAAGTCATTTGGATAGAATCGGATGGCGGATTGGTTATTGATGACGTTCCAGTTGGGAAACGGCTGGTTGGGAGGGTTGAAGTGACCGATCCAGTTCTGAATATTTCCTACCTTGCTCATTTGCGGGCTTTCAGGGAATCGGGAATGGCTGTTCCATTTGAAACATTGGTGGATACACGTACGGCGATGCGTCCAACCGATCCGGTCCTGCTCCCAGACTACTGTTACTACGTTCTGGCGGACAACCGCACTGCCGTAGACGCGGTGGACAGCCGAACTTTCGGGGTGGTGTGTGAGGATAAAATAATCGGAACGCCACTTTATATTAGCTTGTCGTCCGATCCGGAAACCTGGAGTATTCGTTGGAAACGAATAGGTTTGATGTTAAGATAACGTCGATTATTACTGCAAAGATCCATCACCTCCATTCACCCGGTTGTAAATAAAAGTTGCATTTTTTTGCGGGGGCAATCGCCCTGTGTTACAAGCGCCCATGGTAAGTGGGCTATAAGTTTCGCGGGGTTAGCGATGAAAATTGAAATGTGGGCAAAGTGGGCAATAGTACAGATGTCGGTTTCTATAATGGCCGCGGGGTGTTCTTCCGATCGTCATGCGGAACAATCGTCCGACAGCGAACGGCTCCCAGCGGTTTCCATCGTTGACCGAATCATGGATCACGCAGCCGGGGGAAACAGTAGCCGCGATCCGCGGGCGGAAACCAAAGAACGTATTCTGGCCGAGGTGTCCAATCTACCTGCAGGCCCCATTGATGTGACTTTTCTGGTGCGCCGTGACGAAACCGTGGCGCTTTATTCCGATTGGTCGGGCAAATCGGCAGACGAGATTGCGAGGATGAATGGGCTTGTTTCCGGGGAATCGTTGAAAATCGCAACGCCAATTACCCTTAAGTTAACGGCTGATGAGTTGGACGGATTCGAGTCCGCCCGACGCCGTTATCACGAGGCCTACGAAGAGGAATTTTTCCGGTCTCACCGGGTGGTTGAACTGGTCGATCACCCGATCGTCAAAGGGGACAATCTGTGGAAACTTTCACGGTCGAAGTCCGGCACGATCCCGTATTGGTTGATGGACAAAGTGAATCCCGACGTGGACTTTTCAAAAATGGTCATCGGCGATGTCATCAAGATTCCTGTGTTGGCTGCACACGACGCGCAAGCGGAGCCCGACACGGAACTCTGGGACGAAACCGGCACAAATGACACCCCAACCCCGGTTGTTTTGAGTGAAAATGCTGGTTTGACGCTCCAGGTACGTTCAGGCGAAACCCTGAGTACGTTCGCTAGATGCGGAAAACTGTCCGCAGCACGGATTGCTGAAGTGAACGGGTTAGCTGTGGACGCTTTGTTGAACCCGGGTCAAGAACTGGTCGTTCCGGTTGCAGATCATCAGGTCAGTTCGTTTTATGCGTGTCGAAAATCGCCGGAACAAAAGACCGGCGACTCCAGTCGTCAATCGGCGGCGAGGGGTTCGGAACCGCTGCGCATCAAGCGCCAACATACAGTGGCATCGGGGGAGTCCGCGTGGATCATTGCAAAAAAGGCCAACAAGATAAGTCTAAAGGAGTTACAGCAGGCAAATCCCGGCGTAAATCTTGAAAAATTGAGCATCGGGCAGAAGCTGAATATCCCGTAAAATTACTGAGTTTGGGAAAATCCGGACTTACCATAGGCACAAGCCTGCGGTGTTTATTCGAATTTGTGCCGTTTTGCCGGTAGATACTTCCGGTACTTTGTGGGTCTTTGCTGCCTGGGGTAGCGATTGCAGTCGAGACTTGATATGACGTTTTGGGAATTCCGTGTTGTGGCACTGTCGTAATGAAATCTTGACCAGTCGACAAATGCAACCGCATGGTGTTATGAGTGCCGAGAGTGCGGAAAGTTGAGCGTTATTGCGCTCCAACTCCGCTTGGTTTACAAGGTACTTGCTTGTTCTTTGAGCGACATACAGCGGCATTTTGTTGATTTTCATCACAATTGTGAAAAAGACGGCAAAAGAGTTCTGGGTTGTGTCTGCGAGGGACAACAGCCATTGACGATGGTCGGAAATCTGCGGTTATGTTCGAATGGCGGCGAACAAATCGTATATCAAATGTCGCTTAACGTAGGTTTGGCGAAAATTTCGCTTTTAGCGAGTAGTGTGAGCCTGTTTTGGCCGTTGGATAACGAGACAAGGTCGGCATAGGCAAATCAACAAGTCGAGAGGCAAATAGAATGATACGTTCACGCTCAGTCGCGGCAGCCATCACGCTGATGCTCATGCTCATTTCCGGTCCGGCATTGGCCGAAAAAGAGTTCAACGTACAAATGTTCCGCCCGTCGCCGCATTCGTACGACCTTTGGAACACTTATACCACCACAATTACGCCGGACATGACATTTGGTGGCGGTTTATTGCTTCATTACGGACGTAATCCGTTGGTTTATTCCGTAAAGGGACCGGGAGTTGATGACGTTCAGGGCGTTATTCGAGATCAACTGGGTTTCGATGCGTTTGGATCGATTGCGCTGTTTGATCACTTAAGCATTGGTCTTGCAGTGCCGGTGTTGCTGTTAAACTCAGGCGACTCCGACGATGGGGGATTCATTGATGTTCCGGATGTCGATGGAGCCATCAGTGGCGCCGCAATCGGTGATATTCGTTTGGATATCAAAGGAGCGTTTTTGCGCAACGACGGCAATGGATTTGGGGTCGGCTTGGACCTCAATGTTTCGTTTCCCACGAATGCAGGTACACCCTATGCCGGTGACGACGCGTTCACCATCGCTCCACAGCTCATCTTAGATTTCCACCAGAAAGAATTTTTTGTTGCCTTCAACGGTGGTGCAAGAATCCGTACCGATGAAGGTGAATTGAGTATTTTGACCGTTGGTAACGAGCTGCTGCTGGGTCTGGGTGGTGGTGTTACGGTTGTCGATGGTCTGCTCATCGGCGGCGAAGTTCAGTCGGTTGCAAATCTAACCAAACCCTTTGACGACGAAAATCAAACCCAAGTCGCGGCTCGCGGCGGAATCCGGTATCGATTTGAATCGGGAGTTGCCATCGAAGTGGGCGGCGGCGGTGGTTTCTTGGATGGCTACGGCAATACATCTGTTAGCGCATTTTTAGGGGTTCGGTATCTTCCACCGATGGGTCCAAAGGACTCCGATCTCGACGGCATTATCGACGATTTGGATGCCTGCCCGTTTGATCCGGAAGATTATGACGGATTTCAGGATCAAGACGGTTGTCCTGACCCCGACAATGATCAAGACGGCATTTTGGATATCCGCGATCAATGTCCAAACGATCCCGAAGATTTTGATAATTTTGAGGATGTCGATGGTTGCCCCGATCCGGACAATGACAAGGACGGAATTCCAGACATCAAAGACCAGTGTCCAAATTCACCAGAGGATTTTGACGGCTTCGAAGACGAAGACGGGTGCCCCGAT
Organism: Myxococcales bacterium; assembly: GCA_013360285.1. Taxonomy (GTDB): domain Bacteria; phylum Myxococcota_A; class UBA9042; order JABWCM01; family JABWCM01; genus JABWCM01. The sequence goes on along the minus strand of JABWCM010000373.1, from coordinate 79 downwards.
CCCGACAACGACAAAGACGGAATCCCCGACGTGCGTGACCAATGCCCGAACGATCCGGAAACTATGAACAACTTCCAGG
>JABWCM010000372.1 GCA_013360285.1 Myxococcales bacterium | reverse complement strand
GGCTATTCCGAGACGAGCCGGAAATGTTGGCGGAATTCCCAGGCATCCGAAGCACGCCGAGCGGTTCAAGTCCCGCCAAACCGAAGACACAGGATGGTTTGGCGGGTGTGAACTGAATTAAAACCGTCATTGAACGCCAGAACCCACACACCCAGGCCGCCCACGCCAGACCCAATAATCCAAAAGACCACCACGTGAACCGAGCGGAGACGCGCCAAATGGAAGGCCAAGCCGTGAACACAAAAAAGCAAATCGACTATTTGACGATCAAGGGATTTAAGTCGATTAAAAACCTGGATCGTTTCCGTCTTAACCCAGGGGTCCACTTTAATACCAAATCAATACGTCAGTGTCGATTATCAATAGTGTCTCCCTTTACGCATCTCGCGAACTGTATCGTCAACTGAAGTTTCAGTACCGTCCTTCCACATGCCAAAAATACCGTCATCGTCTTTGCTTTCAGCATTTTGAGGCTGGTCGATGGGAACGATCTTCACGATGGCCTTCCCGCGGAAAGTGACTGTAATTTCTTGTCCATTCACAACTTGATCGATGATTTTTCCAGGCTGAATTCTGAGTTCTTTCGTAGAAACGTTCATATAACCTCCAGTGCACACTTGATAGAGTACACTCAACGTAGTCCTTGGGCAAATCGGATATGCGGGATTGGGATAAGACTGATTACGACTACAAACAAGGCAGAAAGTGAGCGGAGCGCTAATAGACACTTACATGTGGTTTCTAATATCTTCCATCTGGCAACGGTTTCGCCAATGACGCTTTGTGGGGAAGTTGAACGCCGGGTATCAATTATAAACCAACTCAAACACCACGTTGAGCTGCGTGGTTTTGCTATCTTCCACTACGAACTTGTTGGTAAACGGCAACGTTACCGGATCACCTGGATCTGGGGATTTGGATTCCGCGCCATTTCCGTCTACGTCAAAAAAGCCCAGGAAAATATATTCGCCCGGCGGTAATGACTCGCTGGTCCAGTTGGCCACGCTGGGTTCTTCGCCCGTTGCATCCACATTGGCTACCTCTACACCCCCTACGTCTTCGGCGCCATCTATGGGACCCAGAACCGCTACGTCTTCGGATTTCCATAACGCGCCGTAGACCGTTCCCTGGAGAGGTTCTTTTAGATTCGGGCTTTTTTTGACCCCGTTGGCGGCGGAAAAGGTCAGGTGGACCATGCCGCCTGTTTCCGCTGCATTGGTATCTGCTGCCGTGTCTGCCTGCGCCGTATCCGCCTTTGTGGTATCGGTACCGGTGTTGCCACCGTGGTCATCGGTGGATTCACATCCTAGACCGGCTATGAACATGCTCAACACTATCCCAACTACACCTAAACTTCGTTTTTTCATGGTTTATTTTACCGTGTCACACATAAATCGTTGTTTGGTTTCAAGAATATATCCGAAGGTCGAACACATTTCGGCCGGAAAATCCAACGTTTTCCCTGTGGTATTGGCGTAGATGCAGGTGGTTCGTAATATCGACCCTTTGGGGATTATCATCGGATTGCTCTGGAACAGGCTGATCGGCGGGAGATCGCGGTATTCCGGTTTCCACGGGTCCACGTATACAATTGATGACAGGTTGTCCGTGTCCGGCCCGGCTAGAAATTCAAACCGCGTACCCCACTCGTGCATGTGTGGTCCGGCTAAGTGCAGGGTCATGTCCTGGTCGGCGATACAATCAAAGGTCAACTCGTATTCTTTTCCATCCGCGGGGACTTCAAAATTGCGGATATTGGTGGTCATGGTCGCAGCCCACCCTTTGATCTCCTCGGGTTTCAGCGTTTCCATACGCGCGATGTCCCGAACACGAATCGATTTCAGGCTGGCGTTCACATAGTGGGATTGGAGGATGTACTTTGTACCGGCCGGAATGTTTACCGCGTATCCATCGGGCAGCTCGGTACCGGAAAGGACGTCGGCCGACACGTTTTCCATGTACGCATCGTTGGAGCAATCTTCGGTCGTCCCGTGTTCCTTGGGATCGGTGGTGGCAAGCAGCACCACGTGGTGACCAAACTTACCCTGCATCACGTCGAGGTAATGAACCGCTAAATCACCCGCGTCATTGGTTAAGTGAGTGCAATACATCGCGTCCTCACCGGGCTTTATGATCCGTTCCGGGCGGATAAGATCCACAAACTTCGGGTCGGGATCGGGGATCGGAACCCGCAAATCCGTAATCTCTTCCTGCGTGTTTTCGATATTTGCGGCGGAGTCAGCTTCAACGTCCGCCGAATCCTCACCGTCACAAGCACCCATTATCAACGCCACCAGCATCCAGTTCCATTTTCGCATGTTCATTTTGTCTCCCTTATTCCCTTATCTTATTGTCCCATTGTCCCCCGAAAATAAGCGAAAATAAGTGCCAACCACACGGCAACCAGCCGAAGACAGTCCCCACCAGAAGGGCCACTACCGGGCCGCTAAATGATTTGCAACATGGGCACTCTGTCCTTAGCCCTCAGCGTTTCACAACCGTGATCACACATTGTACATGTGTCACCGCAAAGTAAGATAACGACCAGCGCCCGGATGCAAAAAATTCAGAATCGGGCCTTGACAAGAACACGGTGTGTAGCGGACGTTACGTAACATGTCGCGTAAGGAAGTTAAGGCCGTACTGGCCAATTTACTTCCGGTGACAAATGGCGGATGGCGTCGTTGAAGGTATATCATCTCCGGCGAATGGTTTCTAAAAACGTCGTCTATGGACAAAAACGGAATGGCCACATGTTATTCGGGTTTGTCTGATTGTGGTTAGGTGCCTGTGAGTCGTCACTCGGAAGGCGGGAACACGAGGGTCGGATGAAGTTTGCATATGAAGATCTCAGCGACGACCAATTCGAGCAACTGGTTGTCCTATTGTGCCAGCGCCTGCTTGGAATCTCCGTACAGGGCTTTGCGAAAGGGCCTGACGGCGGGCGCGACGCCAAGTTCGTAGGAACGGCCGAACGTCATCCGAGCCAGGCAGCGCCTTGGGTTGGCACGACCATTATCCAGGCTAAGCACACCAACGGTTACAACCGCAACTTCTCCGAATCTGACTTTTTTAGCACGTCCACCGCGAACACGGTGCTGGGCAAGGAGATTCCACGCATCAAGAACCTGCGGAGCGCGGAACGACTCGATCACTATATGCTGTTTGCCAATCGACGCTTAGCGGGTAACGCCGAAACGGAGATACGTGACCACATCGCGTCACAGTGCGGCATTCCTGCCTCATCGATCTACCTTTGTGGATTGGAGCAACTGGAAATCTGGCTGAAGCGCTTCCCGGACGTTGCAAAGGAGGCAGATCTCGATCCAGTGGATTCACCTCTGATTGTTAATTCCAACGATTTGGCCGAAGTGGTGCAAGCCCTCGGCAGACATAAAGGCAACATCGGGGCAGTGCTCGACGATCCACCTACCCCGCGCATACACTACGAACGGAAAAACGTCATCAACAGCATGACTGCCGAATACGCCAAAGCACAGCGAGAAAAATACCTGAAGGAGACTGCACAAATTCAAACTTTTCTGGCGGCTCCCGAAAACCTCGAATTGCTACAAATGTACGAATCGGTAGTCGATGACTTTCAGCTCAACATCATTGCCAAGCGTAAGGATTACCAGACCTTTGACGAAGTGATGGAATATCTGATGAAATTACTGTTTGGTCGCGATCCGATCCTCAGGCAACGGATCCACAAACGCTTAACACGAGCGGTGTTGTTTTACATGTATTGGAACTGCGATATCGGGAAGGTGGACGATGCTTCGACCGACCAAACACTCTCATCCTGATCGAACCGTCATCAATGTCGCGCTACTGCTATTGGCTCGTTTGAAGACTTGTCGAGTCGATGAGTACGACGAACTGCGAAAGTTTGCAAAGAAGAAAGTGGTAGGCGGCGACGTGCTGTTCCTGCCGGCACTGAACTTTTTGTATCTCCTGGGCCTCATCGAATATCGCCCTAAAACGGATGCCGTGGAGTACGTGGGACCCAATGAAGCTATCTAGACTCTATTCCAACAAACCGGATGTATTCGAGCCCATCAACTTCGTCCAGGGTTTGAATGTCGTCGTGGCCGAAATCCGCCTGCCAGAGAATCGAAAGAAGGACACCCACAACCTGGGTAAGAGCACGCTGGGGCGGCTGCTCAATTTCTGCTTCCTGTCTGGTTACCGTCCCGAGTCCTTTCCGTTCCGCCCCCCCGGCTTATTTGAGAACTT
>JABWCM010000371.1 GCA_013360285.1 Myxococcales bacterium | reverse complement strand
AGCGAGGCGGGCCTGCCGACCGAGGCCCACCGGAGGCGTACCCGAAGGTACGCTGAGGATGGGCCGACCGAGGCAGGACCGACGTAGTAGGCCAATGGCCCGCGTAGCTTATTTTTTTCCCAAACACCCTCTAAGGGGCTTCCGATGTCGACTACAAAGGACGAGGTGTGTGGTGTTGAATATGGGTTTTCATACTCCAGCCGAAATAGAGCCGAATCATCCGGAAAAATCCTGAGACATATCGGGAATATGGCGCAGGGATTTTTACTGGTGAGACGGCCAAAGGCGGACAGGGCATGGAATTGATCTAAAAACACCACACACCTAGGTGTGACCAACAAACAGCAGCCCTCGACAACCCCGGTAGTTTGATACAGACAGAAGCCATTCAAATCAAGTAATCTCCCTGTTTGTTGGAGCCGCGGGACGCCACCCATTCAAGGAATTCGCAACCCACGGATTTGTTGACTTTAGGCACGCGCCGTAAAGAACTGCTGACGTGGACCGCCCCAAAACATTGATCGATTAAGGAGAAAACTTGAAACATCGCCCACCGGTTCATCACACAAGCGGAACAGTTAAGTTAAGTACACATGTGTTCCATATTCCTACCTGGTATTTCTGCCGTTGTCTTGCCAAAATTGTGTTGCTGTTCGCGTTACTGATGCTCGCGGCGTGCTCCGAAACGTCACCGCAGGCCAACGATATGGTCTTATCAGAGGTGAGCGACTCGAAAGACGGAGTTGCATTGGATGTACATGATACGTTGCCGGGCATCATCGATACCGGAGCCGCTGATGCCGTTGTGGCAGCACCAGATGTCGTATCTGACGAGTTTCAAGCTGACCTTACAATCAACCAGGACTCAACCGAAGACGTTGCTCTCGATATGTATACCGGCACGGACGTTGCTCCCACTGTCTCAGACACCATCGAATTGGTCGACACCATCATCGCAGCTCCATGTCGTACAAACGGCGACTGTGACGACGGTAACCAATGCACGCTGGACAGATGCATGACCACGCACGAATGCATTTGGCAGTACATCTGGTGTGACGACGACTCTCCGTGTACTCTGGACGGATGTGAACCGGCTACTGGTTGCACATTCCTGAAGGTGAATTGCACAGACACGAACCCTTGCGAAGTATCGACCTGCTCCGAGAGTACGGGACAGTGTGTTGCGAAAGCAATCGACTGCAATGATCAAAACCCTTGTACATTAGACAGTTGTGTGTCTTCATCCGGTTGTTACTACGAACAAAATCCGGCAACCCCGTGCTGCAAAACCGACGATGAGTGCCCCCAAACCCCATGCACACAAGGGGTGTGCCTTTCCGGTACGTGTAGCACGTTCGCCAACGCCCTCCCCGACTGCTGCATGCCGATTATCGCTGAGGAGTCGTTTGACGACGGTGTAGCTGACGGCTTTGTATGGAGCGACACGCAGAACCCTGTGAAATGGAGCATCTATCCGGGAGGGATTCACTCTCCGAGCCCGTGTTTGTATTTTGGGAATCCAACAACGCTAAATTACCAAGGTGGACCATGGGAAGACACAATTCTTTCACCGGAAATAGTGCTTCCGGCTGAAGCCGAATCAACTTTGCGATTTGACCTAAATATGGCAACCGAATCGTCGGCGGCGTTCGATGTGTTGACCGTCCATGCCATAGATCAAACCGGCACATCACATACCATCTGGACAAAAAAACACGACCTATCCGAGACATTTTCGTGGAATAGCCATGATATTGATTTAACGCCCCTTTCTGGAACGAAAATTCGGATCAAATGGACGTTTTCTTCATTGGATACCAACTCCAACATGGGATTCGGAGTTTTTCTGGACAACATTAAGTTAACAAGCACATGCGATAAGATGCCGTGTCCAAGCGGCGGGAAATGCCTCTCCGACGTTCCAGCGTTCATCGGTTTTTGTGTCAGTGACAATTGCGTTTTTTCACCGAATACCGACACATGCACAACCGATTCCGACTGTAATGTCCTTTCCCAATGCACCAATATGATATGTGTTGATGGATACTGCGCTCAATCCCCAATCGACGGTTGTTGCGTAACCGCAACCGACTGTGTCGATGGCGACCCTTGCACGGAGGATATTTGCCTGCTGTCCACGGGTCAGTGCGCACATCCTTCATCCTGGTTGTGCTGTTACGTGGATGCTGACTGCGATGACGGCAACCCCTGTACAAACGACAGTTGCCCGACACCGCTGAGCCCATGCAACCATACGCCAGTACTCGATTGTTGCTTATCGGCCGCTACCTGCCAGAATCCGGAGGAATGTATCGAATGGTCATGTTCATTGAATCAATGCGTAAAACAGTTCACGTGCTGTGACGCAGACGCGCAATGCGACGACGGAGAATCATGTTCCACCGACACATGTATAGACGGCCAATGCAACTATGTGCCAGCCGATCCGGCGTTTCCGTGTTGCTCGCCGTTGATCATTCAGGAAAAGTTCACGGTTCTTGACTTTGACGCATGGAAGACAGTGACGGACTCGGCTCCGAACGATGATATCAGTTGGCACATTACAACACAGACTTACTTAAGCGCTCCCGGCGCCCTCGCGTTGGCATCTCCGACCACGGACACGTATGACGCGCCAATTCCCGTGCATGTTGTTCTTGAGTCGTTACAGATGGCAATCCCTCCCAAAGCAGTCTTGTCATTCTGGTTTTATCTTAGCAACGAATTCTCAAACGCAACAAGTGCAGCGATAAACTACGACGTTTTGTCCGTGATTGTTTGGGACGGCACACAGCAGAAAACCGTTTGGTCCTCTGGTCAACCTAACTCACCATGGTGGGCTGTTGGTGGACTTGGGGGAATAGCTGGCCCGGTCTGGAGCCACGTTGGTGGAGTATCATTGGCACCATACGCCGGAAAATCGATCTCTATACGGCTCTCGTTTGAGTCATTTGACTCCGCCAACAATCACTTTTTTGGTCCGGTGATCGACGACTTAAAAATCGAAGCTCCTTGTCCTAAATAGAAAACGGATATTTATGGGCAAACTCTGTCACTTAACAACATAGGAAGTTATTTAAGACTTTGTTTTTCGGGGAAAAGCAGATCAGCACGACAGAATAAGGAATTGAAAACCCTACACCACCGGTTTCAGCAACGGCGCGTGGTTAAACGGATTGCACGGCGTGAGTACATGGTTGACCGACAAATGCTACGCAGTTGAAGTTACAAGTAGTAACAAGGGTGTTGAGGTGTTTCTTGATGAATTCCACGCTTTGGCCGCCTCGTCCGAAAAAATCCCTGCTCCATGTTCCCTATATGACTCAGGATTTTCCCGGACGATTCGGGCGCGCGTACCAATGGCCGGCGAAGTCTATCCGCCTAAATTCCGGGTTGCACGCGCTCTCCGCGGGTTCACTGTGTGGAAACCGAGCAACGAATTGCCGGGTAAGGCGCCGAAACCCTAACTATCTCCATAGGTTTTACTTGCGACTTTACCGAACGCCCATCTAGTGGCATGCTTGTGAAGTTGTTGGGCGAATACATTCAAGACATGAAGCTCTGTTAAAAGATCTGGAGGAATCAAATGCGTGTGTTACATCGAATCTTGGTCGCAGCTCTGGTTATATGGGCGTTGGCGCCCCCGGCGGTTGCCCAACAGCCGGAACAAAGGGAAGCCCAGCCACTTTCAAGAGAGGAGCGACTACAAAAAATCGAACAACAAAAGAAAGAACGATTGGAAAAGTTAAGGGACCGACGAGAAACAACACGAGAGGACCTAAAACTGCAACAGGAAAAGCAGCGCGAACGAATTCGGGCATACCAGGAAAGAAATCCCGGACGTGCTCTACCTCCGAACCTTGACGGAGTTAATCCTGCTGGCCGCGAACGCCAGCGTGGGCTCGGCCGAGGTGATGGACTTGGAGCAAATCGCGCCGAACGAGCGGCCGGAGCCGGTCAAGGTCGGCTGAAACTCCAAACAACTCGTATTCACAACGACCACAACCTTCGGCTCGCGCGGCTCAATAGGATAAAAACACTGGCGACACAGGCAGGAGACATCGAAACCGCTCAAAAAGTGGACGCACTCATCGCTCGGGAAAATGCTGCTTTTGCAAAGTCGAAACTGCAACTTGAAAACCGTGCTCGCCAATTGGAACAACGCGCTGCTCAGCGTCGACAGCCAGGCAATGCTCCTGGAACGCAGCAACGTTAAATTTAATATATCGCACACAAAATTAGCGACCACCGACACGCTAAGAGTCGCAC